>CAZQYT010000128.1:0-3843 GCA_964597475.1 uncultured bacterium
GGCATCATTTACGACAAACCATTGAGATTCATCTTCACCATGATCATGAAAAATTCCATCATATACTCCCGGCCCGGTCCCAAAATACGGTGGATTAGCCGAAATTGAACCAGCACCAACCCCCCACCAATAATCTTCATTCCAGTACGTACTATTTGTCCCGCCTATATATCCTACTGCGCCACTATTTTCAGCACGCAACACAGCCTCACCAAATGACTCCACGTCAAAAGCAGTAGATGTACAACAATTTCCAATCATCAAGTTATATTCATGTTCATTGGACAAACCTGGAACATCCGAGTTCGTAAAACTAGGATCAGCCCATCCAGAGGGGCTGCAATGAGCGGTATAATTAGCAAATCCCACCCCTTCATTATAATCTTGAATTATGGCTGCTGCCGCACCTGCACCATCAGAAGCGGGATATAAATATGTATGAGAGTAAATACCATGATCATCATTGAAATAATTATCCGTACCATAATTAATTTGCCCATTGCCATACGTTGAGGCATAGGAGGCATCTACTCCTGCAATCATGAGAACCTCTTCCAAGTACGAAGGATCAGGCATTTCATATTTTTCATATTCCATTGTTTTACTAATTTGAGATTGAAGCTGACTCAAGTTTTGAGCAGAAAAACGGCCATGATAAACCTCAGGGACCAAATCTCCAGTATATTCACAATAATATAAATCAGTCACATGGCCACCAGTAGAACCATTATATGTAGGAACCTGTGCTACATCTCCTACAAAAAGAACAAATGATGGAGATGAAAAACCTTCAGATGGATTTTCATATAAATCTTGAAGATAATTCTTTATAGCAGAAGTAGAAGAGCCAATTTCAGCAGTATTGCCAACCATGACATGAAATCCTTTTTGAGTCTTCCAATCAATAAAATCTTCAAGAGTATTTTCAAAAATTGGATTAGTTACTATCACATATGTCACAGGATAATTAACCAAATCATCCCTTAATTCAAAAGCATCATGATTAATGGCCCTATCATATAGCACATCAAAATAAGGTGAATAATGCTTTATTTTTATATTATTAGTCAACTCCATGTCAGCGCCATCAAAATGCACCTTAAACCTTAAATGCTTCCAAACCTTAATAATACCAGTTTTAGGATTATAATCAACAGGCTTAATGATAAGATTTGCAAAACGCATCGCCCTTAACATCCCCTTATCTTCAATGGAAACTAGATCTTTTACAAGAAATGAATCTTGTCCATACGCCATATCGTTAATTTCAAAAGGAATGTCACCAGGTTGCTGAGATTTAGACAAAGAAGGTTGATGAGGTATTAAAGGAGATGAAATACCATAATCACTTAAAACATGCAGCTCGAAATCCTCTTCTAATATTTCAACTCTAGGAATAGCTCCCTGCGGCAATTCGATCAATCTATGAATTTCAGGCAATTCAGGAAAACCAATCAACATTGATGAGTGATAACCTTCAGAACTAATTACGGTAAAATTTCCATCCTCTAACACGACTTCATTAAATACCATGTCTCCAGAGTGAAAACTTCCACTAAGTTGAAAAAAATCTTTATTTTCCAATGAAAAAGAAGCTCTCGGAGAAGCCCCTTCCATCAACACAGAAGCAAAAGTAAAAGAAAGATGTAAAACAAAAATTAAAATCAAAAAAAATTTATGCACGACTCCTCCAACAATTCATTAAAATGTAAAAGCTAACGTAAACTACATTATTACCAAACAATCATTAAAGGATTTTATTGTACGAGCATGTAACAATAAAAAACTTTAATTTAAGTAAATATTTATTTATTTATATAATACTTATAGATTTTTATTAAATTATTACATTAATTATTTTTGCATATTTTGAACAAGGTAATCAAATGACTCCCTCACATCATCAAGAATTATGAATAAATCTAAATCCTTTTTTGATATCGTACCGGCATCCAGCATGCGTTCCCAATCAATCAAACCATCCCAAAATTTCTTGCCAAATAAAATGATAGGAATTTTCCTTGTAATCTTCCTGCATTGGAGCAGTGTAAGTATATCAAATAATTCATCCAATGTACCCATTCCACCAGGCCAAACAACTATCCCTTTGGTTTTATACATGAACCAAAATTTTCTCATGAAAAAATAATGATATACAAAATTCAATCCGTTTGTTATGAACTTATTATTTGTTTGCTCAAATGGTAAGGAGATTCCTAAGCCAATCGACTTTCCTCCAGCGCCGTGTGCTCCTTTATTTGCAGCTTCCATTATGCCAGGTCCTGCCCCAGATGTTATTACATAACGATGCTCTTTCTTAAAATTCTCCATGTTCCATTTTGTCAAAATAAAAGCCAATTCTTCTGCTTTTTTATAATATTCATTATTTTTCTCAAGCCTAGCAGAACCAAAAAAGACTATGGTATCTTTAATTTTATGTTTCTGCATTGAACTTAATGGACCTAAATATTCTGACAATATTCGAAGAGGCCTACCGCTCATCCCACCTAAAAACTTCTTATCGTAATAAAATCTATCTTTATCCATGTATTAATATAATTAATTAACATTTCTATATTATAGTATTATGATTATTATTCATAAATTACAGTGCTATTTATTCCTAATTAAACTCAAAATTACAAACTATACATGGCTCAAACCTTTTCGGCAAATACAAAATTAAAGTTATCACCATTTTTCGAAAGAACTAGTCAAATCAATCAAGCACAAGAATGGAAAAGATGGGGCGGGTATTTATCTGCAACGCAATATGATTTACATCATGAAAATGAATACTTTGCAATACGTACCAAAGCGGCTTTATTTGACATCTCCCCCCTTTATAAATATTCAATCAAGGGGAAAGATTCTACAATTTTGTTAAATAGATTGATCACTCGAAATCTTTTAACATGCAAAGTGGGTCAAGCAATGTATACGCCTTGGTGTAACGAAGAAGGAAAGGTAATAGATGATGGTACCGTGCAAAAATTATCTGAAAATGAGTATCTTCTTACAAGTGCAGAACCCAATCTAACTTGGTTAATTGAAAATTCAACAGATTTCAATGTATCAATAAATGATGTTTCTAGAAATAAGGCAGCATTATCGCTACAAGGTCCAAATTCTCGAGAAATATTAAATTCAATCTCAAATAAAAACATTAATGAATTAAAATTTTTTTGGCTTACAAACACAAAACTAAATAATATTCCAGTCACAATATCTAGAACCGGCTATACAGGAGACCTTGGATATGAAATATGGTTAAACCCCAACTATGCGCTAGAAATTTGGGATATGTTAATGGAATCTGGAAAATCATTTGGTATCACCCCAGCAGGCTTACAAGCTTTGGACATTGCAAGAATTGAAGCCGCACTCATACTACTCGATGTTGACTATATTTCAGCTAGACATGCAATTATTGAAAGTAGAAAATCTTCACCAATTGAACTTGGCTTAGATTGGACAGTCAAAATAACAAATGAAGACTTTATGGGAAAAAAAATGCTCATAGATGAAAAATCCAATGGTTCAGAATGGATGTTTAGAGGCATAGAAATTAAATGGGAGCCTCTTGAAGAATCATTTAAAAAAATAGGCTTGCCGCCTAACCTCCCAAGCACTGCATGGCGAAATAGTACCCCTTTATATAAGGATAAAGAACAAATTGGATACGCTACTAGCGGCTGCTGGTCACCTTTGTTAAAAAAATATATTGCCCTAGCTCATGTCAAAAAAAAACATTCTGCAATTGGAACAAACCTTAATTTTGAAATCAAAGTAGAGCACATGCGAAAACTAACTCCAGCTACGATTGTAGAAACACCTTTTTTT
>CAZQYT010000128.1:3853-4718 GCA_964597475.1 uncultured bacterium
CCTGCAATTGCAACAAACCTTAATTTTCAAACAAACGACCCCACCATCCTAAAACAACCCCCCCCTCCCATGGACCAACCCCCTTTTTTAATCCAGAAAGAAAACGTTCGTGTCCAAAATAAATACATATGATGCAATAATTATTGGCGGTGGCCATAACGGACTTACAGCAGCTGCCTATTTAGCTAAAGCTGGAAGAAATGTACTCGTTCTTGAAAGAAGACATGTTTTAGGAGGAGCAGCTGTTACAGAAGAAATTTTTCCAGGTTTCAAATTTTCCGTATGCTCTTATGTAGTAAGCTTACTAAAATCAAATGTCATAAGAGAGTTAATGCTCCCAAAATTTGGTTTGGAAATACTTCCACTTGAAAGCACATTTACCCCGTTGGAAGATGATTATCTCTTTCGTACTTCAGATCCAGATGAAACATATGAAGAAATATATAGACATTCCAAAAAAGATGCTGAAACATACTCACGTTTTGGCCCTCTAATGAGTCAAATTGGAATGGCTGTCAGACCCATCCTAGAAACAATAGCTCCAAATGCGCAAAAACCTTCATTATCTGATATGTTTTCAATAAAAAAACTATTAAACCATGCAGAATCACTATCTGATAATCAAATGGAATTTTTATGCAAGTTAATGACAATGAGCTCTGCAGACTTTTTAGATGAATGGTTTGAATTTGAACCCTTAAAAGCAACCATGTCTGCTAGCGGAATAATTGGAACATTCATGGGACCAAAATCACCTGGATCAGCATATGTCATGCTTCACCACTATATGGGCGACATAGATGGAGCATTTAGAGCATGGGGATTTCAACGAGGAGGAACTGGTGAATTAAGTATGACAATAGCT
>CAZQYT010000129.1:0-4612 GCA_964597475.1 uncultured bacterium
TTTGCCACATGCAATAGGTAATTTTAGTCTCATAATCCCAAAATCATTTGGCACATTTATAGGATATGATTATGAACTTGAATGGGATCATGATTATAATTATGATATTGAATGGGAACAATATGAAAAATAAATTTTATTTTATTTTTTTAATAACATTTCAATTATTTTCTCAAGAAAATAATATTTTATGGGATTTAGGCGTTATCATAGAGGCTCCCAAAAAAAACTTAAATGAAACACCTAATGGAAGAGCACTAATTTCAAATTCATTTATTTCACCAATTCACAAATCAAATAAAAATACTTCTACAACATTTAAAAATATATATCACAATCAATTTCCTAAAAATGACATTAAACAAATAAAAACTATAATTACAAAATTAACAATTAAAGAATTATACCAACCTATCATAGATCTAATTAGAGGACTAAATCTTGACGATTTTCAAGCCAATGAATTACAAGAAATAAATTATTGGTTAGCAAATGCCTTTTTAAATACAGGCCAATATGAAATGGCAGAAAATATATTATTAAATAATTTTCAAAATGAAAATGATGACAAATCTAATTTTTTACTAGCAACAATATTTGAACGCCAAAATAAAAGAAAAAAAGCTCAAAAAGAATATTTAAATTTTATCAAAAAATATCCTAATAGTGATTATAAAATGTCTGCATTAATTAAAGCTAGAATGCTTGATTAGTAATAAATCAATGTCACAAATAAAAAATAAATTTTTATTAATTTTATTTTTCAATATATGTTTTATTAATGCAAGCACTAGAGTCTCATTTTCTAGGCCTGGAGAACTAATGCGAATTCCTGGTGTAGATTATTCCATTGCAAGAAAATTATTAACTATTAATCTTAGCCATGAATCACTATCAAATAAACAAGGGAATTCTAGTATTTCCTTAAATACAACAAGTAAATCTGGTGCTCAATATGGAATATCTCTTTATAATGGCGGATATGGTCTGTTAAATGATGCGGAAGCAGACCCTCTTAAAGCTACAGAGCTAAGCCTACATTATCAAAAAAACATTTATAACAATGGAAATATGGCAATTGATTGGGGTATACATGATATTACTTGGAAGGAAGGGAGATTTTCTACATCAGGACTTGATACTAAAAATGTATCTTTTTTTGCAGTTTTAAGTAATCAAAAAAATATTAAAAATTATATTATATCAACACATTTTGGTGTAAGTACTGGAAAAATTGTTCAATATTCACAATTAGAAAATATAGATAAAAAACAAACGATTGGAGCTTTTTTTGGCTTTCAATTCAAGACACCTATTTTAAGAAAAGAAAATGGCCTGACAATTTTAACAGAATTTGATGGTAAAGGACTTAATATTGGTCTACGTATCCCTTTCTTAAGACTATATCAAATAAGTCTAGGTATTACACACTTTAATAATTTTGGGAACTATGGAACTGAAGATAAAAGTGGTACAGATGCAACTGCTTTAAAAAGCGACGCACCATCCATTGCTCTCGGATTAACAATCAATATTCCTAGAATATATAGTGAATTTTCAAATAATAAAAAACCATATAAAGTTAATAACTCAATTTATACTAAAACAGATTCTTCAATTCTATTTTATAATCCTATTTGTACTGATGTAGTAGAAAATTTAAAAGATTCAATCCGATTAGGAAATGGGTTGATTGAAAATTTAAAAGCACATAACGTAATGTTGCTTCATCAAGGGACTATGCTTATTGATTCAACTAGAAAAAATTCATTAAATGAAGAAATAAGTAAAATAAAGCAAAATGAAGCAATGAGACATTTATCTAGATCATTACGGTATTACTATAATGAACAATATAGAGAAGCTTTATCTGAAGTGAATTCTGCAATTGAAGCAAATCCAAAATTAGCAATTGCCTATGGAAGAAGAGGCTCTATATATTTTAAACTTGGAGATGAAAAAAGAGCCACATTAAATTGGAATGTAGCCTTACAATTAGATCCAGAATTTATTGAAATCTATGAAATGTTAAAAGCATATGATCAAAATTTGTTAAAATCAATTGAAATTAAAGAAAATTAATAAAAAATTTTAAAATTTTTAAATTATGAATTTTCTTGTATTAAATTTACTCATCCATAATTGGGAGCATTGTAATGACTTTTAAGCAGACAAGAGCAACTTGTTTACTATTTTTTTTAGCCTTTACTTTTATATGGAGCCAATATACTCCATTTTATTCACATAAAACAGTCTTAGAAAATTCATACCATGAAAAAGTTGTTGCTACCCTTGCTCGTTTAATTGATCGAGGAGATTTTATAGTAATTGTAAATGTAGAATCTTCAAACAGCCAAAATAAAAATAAAATATCCAACAAAGGAATAGAAAATGGTTATGCACCAATTCCTGGCTTGCCAACAGTGCCTACTCAAAATAATACCAATTCTAATAAAAGAAGCAATAAACAATTAGAAAGTAATTTTCAAATTAGTAAAGTCACCATAAATGTTGAATTGAATGAAAACATAGCTTCTGAAGAAATTGAAGAAAATATAAAAACATTAATAAAAAAAGCTGTTCCTGAAATCAAAGAATGTGAAGATTGTATAATCATTGATACAATTCAATTTTTACCAACAAAAAAATCAACTTTAGAAAATCAACTAGAAGAACTTCAGAAAACAGTCGAAACTTTAAAATCTGAAAATGAATTTTATGAAAATGAAAAAAGAAAAACAAAATTAGCTGAAACAGAAAAAAACTTTGAAGAAATACAAGAACAATTAGCTGAAGCATTGGCTGCGGAAGAAATAAAATATGAACAAATACAAAAGCAATTATCAGAATTAGAGAAAAAAGAACTAGAACGCATTAAAATTGAGCAAGAAAAAAGAGATGCTGAATTACTTCTTTTGAAAGAAGAAAAAAAACTTCGTACTCAACAATTGTTAAAAGATAAAGAAGAGTCTGAAAAAAAAGTACAAAGAATGATGAATAGTAAAATTAGATCAGATTCTCTTATAATTAGTGAAGCAATGGATATGTATAAAAGTGTAATGAAACAAAAAGGTGGAAGCGACTTTGATAACGAAGCATTGCTAGGCATGCAAATTGGAAATAGTGGTCCCGGCATGATGAATGCTATAATTTTTTTAATATTAATTTTATTTATTATATTGCTTTTATTTTTTACATTAAATAAAAAAAATAAAACCATATATCTAAAACCAAAAACAAAAAAAAAGTCCTCTAAAAAAGATAAGAAAATAAAAAATGAAGACGCAACAACAAATGAACAAGTTAATCAAGTAGAAGAAGTGAATAATAAATCAACATATCAACAAGATGATGATAGCATTCGATCAGAATTTAAATCATTAAGACAAACAGCCGTTTCTTTGACTGTGGGTGAAAAAGAAAGTGCAACAAACCTAATAAAAGATTGGCTTGATGATAATCCAAATAAATCAAATGATTCAGAACAATCATGATAAACAAATAACATGAAAACAATTGAAGAATTAACAGGATATGACAAGGCCGCAATAATCTATGATATATTAGGAGATTCAGTAGCTATAAATATGTTTAAAGATATTCCTGAGGCAGAACTTTATGAATTAAGAAAACATGCAAGCAGAATAAAAAGAGAAGTATCCATAAGAGTTAAAAAGGATGTTTTAGATGATTATTATTTTAAAATGCTTTCTGCAGAAAAAGACAAGCAAGTTTCTTTAAATGAAAATATGTTTGATTTTTTAAATGATTTAAATGATGAACAATTATTTGCATTGCTTTCCAAAGAAAAACCTAATGTCATAGCGCTTGGATTAGATCAAATTGATCAATCAAGACGTATGCCAATATTATCTAAATTAAATCAAGACATTCAAACAGAAACTGTTTTGCAAACAGGAGATTTGACTGAGATTCCCCTTGAAACAGTAATACACATCGCCAAGGATTTAAAAAAGAAGGTTTCATTCTTACCAGGACCAGTTAAATTTTCTAGAGGGGGCGGAAAAGCTGTATCAGAGATGTTATCATCCATGCCTGAAAAAGATGCAGATCAATATTTAAATAAAATGAAATTAGATAACCCTGATTTATATGAAGATGTAAAAAAATATTTTCTTTTATTTGATGACATTGTAATAATGCCCGAAAAAACAGGATTTGCATTTTGGGGAGATCAAGGCATTGATTTAAAAACTATGGCAAGAGCATTAAATGATTATGAATCTGATACCATTGAAAAACTAACTACTTATTTACCAACAAAAAAACAAGATCGATTTAAACGAGCTGTAAAATTACTGGAAAATGAATCTTTATCAAAAAATGAAATTGATGATGCAAAGAAACAAATTAAAGATTTATTACAAACTAAAATTAATGCAAATGAAATAAAAATTGATGATGTGTTAGGAAATGCTTCTTAAAAATATTTTTTCAAATATTGCCCTGTAAAAGAACCTTTTACCTTACTTATATCTTTAGGTGTACCTTCTGCTACAATTGTTCCTCCTTTAATTCCACCTTCAGGTCCTAAATCAATAATCCAATCAGAAGATCTAATAATATCTAAATTGTGTTCTATCACTATTAC
>CAZQYT010000130.1:0-4600 GCA_964597475.1 uncultured bacterium
TTTAAGCTCAATACCTGGAGAGCGTGATACATATTATCATGCAAATTTGATTCATGATCATGCAAAATCAATTCATGGAGGTCTAACGGGTGCAGATTATGTTATGCCGGCAGCAGTTAATATTGGTTCTGAAGATTCATATTGGCCATGTAATGCTTATTGGGATTATACAGGCATAAATTTGTTTTCTGAGGGAGGAGGTTGTGCTGCAACTGATCAAATGGCAGATGTGATATATCATGAATATGGTCATGGCTTACAACAATTCATTTATGATCCTTATTCACCACCATATAATTCATCTGGTTTAAGTGAAGGGTGTTCGGATTATTGGGGAATGACTTTAACAAATTCACCTTGTCTTGGAAATGGCTTTTATGGGGCAGGGACTTGCTTGAGAGATGGTGAGAATACTCTTCAGTATCCTGCAAGTTCATGTGGTGGTGGTGTTCACTGTTTAGGGCAATATATCATGGGCTCACTTTGGAAGATGAGAGAAAATTTAATCCAATTACATGGGCAGGAAAATGGAGTTGAAATTGCTGATAATCTTTTTTATTGGGGACAAACAGGACGACCATCAAATGATTTAGATTTTTTAGATGAGATATTATTAGCAGATGATAATGATGGAAATGTGCAAAATGGTACTCCCAATTATATGCAGATTTGTGATGCTTTTGAAATTCATAACATAAATTGTCCTTATGAAGGTCCTTTCGCAGACTTAGAGTTTTCTGCACCATCATTGGAATTTAATTTAGTTTCTGGTGAGGTTGGTTATGAAGATATTAATATTTCTAATGTTGGTGAGTCGGGTTCAATAATGACTTTTAATGCTGGTGTATCTCCTTTTTCTGAAATTGGTGATGGGCCTGATGAATTTGGGAATTTTTGGTCTGACTCAGATTTAGATTCAGATATTGTGTCAGAATGGGTGGATATGGAAGGAATGGGTGTTCAATATTCATTCCCCCATAATGATGAAGGTGGGGACCTTATTGATATTGGATTTGATTTTCCATTTTTGAGTGGTAGTTATGACCAATGTTTCATAAATGCGAATGGTTGGATTGGGTTCGGTGAAGATTCAGATGCTTGGGAAAATACTAATATTCCTTCATCTGCTGCTCCTGGACCTGCAATTTTTGGATTATGGGATGATTTGAATCCTGTTAATGATCAGTGTAATTCTTATTGTTCTGGTAATGTATATCATTATTTTGATGGTGAAAGATTTATTGTTTGGTTTAATGAAGTAGCTCATTGGTGGACAAATTTTGAAAATAGTTTTTATGATTTTCAGATAATTTTATATCCTAATGGAAAAATAGACATGAATTATAATACTCTTACAGGAAGTCATACTGCAACAGTTGGAATTCAAGATTTAAATGGAACATCAGGTTTGAAAGTTGCATTTGATCAATCATATTTACATGACCTTTTAACTTTAAAATTTAGTCAGGGGCCAGAATGGATTTCTGTTTCACCTTCTACTGGTACGGTTGATTCTGGTTCATCAGAAACATTGATTGTAGAAGCTAATGCTAGTGGACTTGATACAGGGGTGTATGAAGGATATCTTAGATTGGTTTCTAGTGGAGGGAATGCAGGCTTGCCTGTGATTTTAAATATTTCTGGAAATTCTATATTGCAAGGAGATATTAATGGAGATAATCAAATAAACATTCAAGATATTATTTTTCTTATAAATTATATTTTGGCTTTAGAATTACCTGATGACAATCAATTCTCTGCAGCAGACATGAATGATGATGGCATCTTAAACATTCAAGATGTCATTTTAATTCTCAATGTTATTTTAAGTTAAAAAATAAACTAATTCATTTAAATATAAGAAGGGAGAGCGATTTGCTCTCCTTTTTTTATTCCTGAAATCGTGATGACTGTCACAGCCTTCCATTAAAGTGTATTGTATCACAAAATATAAATAATCATAGTCATAATATTTACTAAGCGTAAATGAGGATAATGAAATGACAATGAAAAATAAAAAAATGTTAGAAGAAATAAATCAAGCAGAATATTTACAAGAAATTTGTAAGATGACACCTAAAATAACCATTGGCACTCAATGTGGTGTGGGAATATATCAATTCAAAAACATTGGTTATAGAAATGGTGAATTAATTTTGGAGTTTTCTCTTATCATGGATAAAAAACATTCAGATTGTGAAAATATTTCATATAATTTAGGTAATCGTTGTGTTTTGACAGCATCTCAATATTTATATGCATATGAATATAATGCTTATGCTTAATGGTGATTTTAGTATCTAAACTGTCTGGTGTCACCTAGGTGATTGGAAGGAGCCAGGTAGTTATTAAGACCTCTCATTTTGAGAGGTCTTTTTTTTAAAGATAATATGTTGTCATGTTACTTTTTTGTAAATTAGTAGCACGGCTATATTTTAATTATCATACTAAAACATGACAAATTTTTTTTCAATTCAAACTATTACAACCATGCAAATATGGTTGTTTGGTTTTTTTAAGATTCCTTTAATATTTTTTTGCAGGCCTCGAGTTATTAATATTTCTAATCAAACCCTAGAAATCAAGATTAAATTGAATCGTAAAACACGAAATCATTTAAATTCAATGTATTTTGGAGTTTTATCCATAGGTGCAGATCTCACTGGAGGTTTTTTGGCAATGCAACACATACGAAATAAAAAATCAAAGATTACGCTTATATTTAAGGATTTTCATGCAGATTTTTTAAAACGAGCAGAAGGAGATGTGCATTTTATTTGCGATGAAGGAGAAAAGATAAAAAAATTAGTTGATGCTGCAGATAGTACAAATGAAAGGCAAAATTTACCCATTAACATTAGAGCAATTGTTCCAAGAATTTCAAATGACTCTGTTGCTAATTTTATTTTAACCCTATCTTTAAAAAAGAAATGATATTTTGATATTTAAAAGTATAAGTGGTTTGATTTTGAAAATCTTCAATCTGTTAATTTTTTGTTCTTTTATTTTATCTCAAAATTTGCATTTCAGTTTATTTTCAGAAGGTCATAAAAAACCAATATATCTAACTTCGATTAAAGAACAGCCTAATACATTCTTTATTGTGGAACAAAGAGGTGTTATTAAAATCATGGTAGAAAATAGTAAACATCATATTGTATTAAATATTAAAGACAGGGTGCATCAAACAAAGATGCCAGGAGATGAAAGAGGGCTACTGGGAATGGCTCTTCACCCAGATTTTATAAATAATGGTAAGTTTTATGTTAATTATGTTAATCGAGAAGAAAATTCCATTATTTCAAGTTTTAAATATCATTCAGATATGTTAAAGGCAGATCCTCTCTCTGAAAAAATCATTCTAAATATAGAACAGCCTTATTCTAATCATAATGGCGGACAATTAACATTTGGTCCTGATGGTTCATTATATGTTGGTTTGGGAGATGGAGGATATGCTGGTGATCCAAAATTAAATGGTCAAAATCTTAGTACTTTATTAGGTAAAATTTTGCGTTTAAATGTGGATGATTCTGATTCGTATTCAATTCCTGATGACAATCCATTTTTTCATAGTAAAGAATTCAAAAAAGAAATTTTCATTTATGGTTTGCGTAATCCTTGGAGATTCTCTTTTGATAGAGCGACTGGAGATTTGTACATAGCTGATGTTGGGCAAAGCACTTGGGAAGAAATTAATTACAGTACATTTGATGATGCATTTGGAAGTAATTTTGGATGGAATGTGATGGAGGGATCTTCTTGCTATCCCATTGGTGAAAAATGTAAATCAGATAATTTCAGCTTCCCAATTTTCGAATATCCTAATAATGCAAATTATATAAAAACATTAATTGGGTGGGATCAAAATAATGCTCAAGGTTGTTCCGTTACAGGGGGTTATGTTTATAGAGGAAAGCTTATGCCTGAAATTTATGGCCAATATTTTTTTGGAGATTATTGTACTGGAAAAATATGGAGCTTAAAAATAAATAATAAAAAATTAATTAGTCATGTTGAATGGAATTTAAAAGGCATTGATGAAGATTTGTATTTGGCTTCATTTGGTGAAGATGGCAATGGTGAGTTATATATAATAAACCATACTGGAAAAATTTATAAAATGACAGGTTTGGATTAATAAAATGAAAGGATTATTATTATTTTTATTATTATTTAATCATGCATTGTGTTGTGAGCTTGGTTATACAAATTATCATGGTGATTGTTATTATAATCAAGATATTGATTTTTTAAAAGCGTTAATTCAAAATAGTCAGAATGGAAAGAATCCTCCCTTGCAGGATTTGCATCCAATGGATTTAGGGTGGCAACATTGGGAAGATGGAAGGCTTGTAGAGTTTTGTTCCTCTACTTCTACAAATACTGAATGTAAGATGGATTATGAACTTTCAGGTTCATTACCCATTGAAATTGGCAATCTTACTGAATTACGCATTATTTCCTTAGAATCCAATAAGCTGAAGGGGTTACTCCCAAGACAAATAGGTCAATTACAAAAGTTAGAAGAACTTTCTCTTTCTTCAAATGATATGAGCGGTAAAATCCCCAGAGAAATTGGCAAAATGGCTGCATTAAA
>CAZQYT010000131.1:0-4599 GCA_964597475.1 uncultured bacterium
AAGTTCTACATCAGAGAGATATTCATCTGATTTTACTTTTTTCAATTTATCTGACAACCACCTGTTTTTTCTTTTTAAAACATCTTTAATTTTTATGCCAATCAATTCATCTTCAGTTTTTATATTCATTAAATGAAGGCATGCCGGATTACATTTTTCAATCTTCCCTTCTTCACTTATGGTTATAACACCATTTGTCATGCTATTTAACATATTCTCATTATAATTCATCAAGCCCTGTATGTTTTCAAATAATGTTGCATTTTCTATGCCTATGCAAATTTGCGATGTAAATGCAACTAGACGAGTAATATCGTAATCAGAAAAATGCCCTCCTTTTTTATTTAATGCTTGGCATACACCAAAAATTTTTCCTTGTTTATTTTTTAGTGGTACAACAATCATATTCCTAGTAAAAAAACCAGTATTTTTATCTACGCCTGCATTAAACTTAAGGTCTGCATATGGATGCGGGTTATTATAAATTTTCCCAGTAGTAAAAACATGACCAGCTATCCCCATATGATTTGGAAATCTAATTTCTTTATTATTCAAACCTGTACCTACTTCTACATATAGTTCATTTGTCTTTTCATCATTAATAAATAATGTTGCACGTTCACAATCTAATAGATTACAAATCACCTTAAACATTTTTTTTACAAATTCTGAAAGGTTGATTTCTGTTGAAACTTCTGAAATCAATTCCTGAAAATGAATTTCTTTTTCTCGATCTTTATCTTTAATTTCCATAGAAATATGACTTTGTATGGCAATGGCAGCTTGTTTAGAAATCAACCCCAACATTTCTAAATCTTTTTTTGTAAACTTGGAATTAAGTTTATTTAAAAGTTGTGTCACCCCTATAACATCACCACCTATTGTTTTTAATGGGACACATAAAATGCTTTTTGTTCTATAACCCGTCCTCATGTCTACTGATTTATTAAATCTTTTATCTTTATATGCATCATGTACTACTGCGCCATCATTATTTGTAAAAACCCAACCTGCCACGCCTTTATTGTTCATAAATCTTATCTCTCTTTGCAAATCACCCTGTGCAACACGAGAATATAATTCATGTGTTTCCTTATCATTAATAAAAGCAGTACCTCTCTCAGCACCTATTACTGAACTTGCAATGTTTATGAGTATGTCTAATGCGTCATCTAATGAAGCAGATACTGCTAAATCATTATTTACTTGTAATAATAAATCTGAATATTTATTTTTATTTTTTCCTTTTACCACTAGTCAACTCCTCAATTTTTTTTCTTAATATACTAATTGTTTTCTTTAACTGCTCAGCTTCCAATCTACATTTTACTTCTTTTTTTTGAATTTCATCTATTCTTTGATATTCTTTACTTTCTAATTCTTTACGAATTATTTTAATAGTTTCTTTTAAATCAAAATTTTCTCCATATGAATCAGAATCATTTTTTTGTTTTATTTCTTCAAGATTTATTTGTTGTATCTCAAGCCTTTTCCTAAGTGCACTTACACTACTTTTTAACTGTTTACTTTCATTATTACTCCTGGATATGATCATTTGAATTTTATCATCAAAATTATTTTTTTCAATTTTCATTTTCTCTCTCAATTGAATAATCGTATCCTTTAATTGCTTATTTTGACTCTCTAAATTCACAATTTCTAATTGAGTTTCTTTTTGATTGTTATTTTTTGTTTTCTCAAATTCATCACGTAAATATTTAATTGTATTTTGTAATTGAGTAATTTCATTTTTTAAAATAGAATTCTTTTTTTGAATTTCAACTTCTTGATTGATTTCTGATTCTTCTAATTTATTTCTTAAAGCATTAATTGTCAATTTGAGATATTCATTCTCTTTTTCAAAATCAAATGATTGAATTGAATCTGATATTTTTTTAGTCATCTATAAATTTCCCTCTCTCCATTTTTCATACCAATCATACTTTTCATCAATTTTATTTAATTTTTCTTCAATTGCAAAAGAAGTTAGAATTTCTTTTTTTCCATCAATATTATTTTCATTATTTTCATTTAATATTTTACGCAATACATATTCTTGAAACTTTAAAGCTGCAATTTGTTTTGTTGCCATGACAAGTCTATTGTTATGATTAAATTTTTTCCACGTCAATTTATCTGGTTTTACAATGTCAATATTTTTTAGATAACCTACTTTTACCATTTCTTTAACAATTGAAAGAATGATTTTAAAGGAGCCTATCTGCACCTCTCTTTGTTGACCATGCCAATAAAATCTAGCCTTCACATATTTATTTTTTCCAACTTTTTTATGTAATAGTGAAATATTATCATATGGCGGATCAAAGGCTTTTTGTAATGTTTCTTGATTTTTACGTAAATCTAATTTTATGTTTTTAATTTTAAATAAAGCTTCTTTTATTTTTTTTTCTTCTTTTTCTAACTCATTCTGCAATTTTATATTAATTTTTTGTTTTGACTTGAAAAGCATTTGTATGTCTGATATCGACATATTCAATCTGCCATTTATAAGTTTATTATTAATTAAAATATTTTTTATCAAATTTGATAAAGATTTCATCATGTTATTTTTTGAAATTGATAGAATATGTTTCCATAGAACAACATAATATATTCACTGAATAAATTATTAACAACAGATAATTAAATATCCCTTGATTTAAAGTTATAAATGTATGGGGTAAGCTAGATCAGGAAATGTACGATTAATTTATTGAAAATCTAAGTCCAGTATTCCAATAAATCAATTGTTCACTACCACCCAAGGCATCACTTGAGATTGATTGCATAATTTGAGGCGACAAAAAGAATGAGGTAGATATAAATTTATATTTTAATGGCAATTCATATTTAATACTTGGTTTAAATGAAATATAATTTGCAGTATCAAAATCTCCATCACCATCCTCAACTTTGTCTTTATTTGCCAAAATTGAAACTCCAATATTTAAACCAAAATTAACATTCTTCCATTTTAATGGTGCATCACTATTAATACTTAAATTCAAAAGACTCATATCATAAGAATTTTCATTAAAAACATATTTAAACATAGGAGAATAACCCATAGAAAACTTAAGATTGATTGTTTTTTTTAATATTTTCGGCTTCCAAGGCAAGTAATACAAAAAATCTACCGCTACTGTTGGAGTAAGTGCATAATTACCTTCAGCATCTTCAGCAATTAAATTGTCATTATTTATATCTAAAGAAAACCTTTCATACCATTTCATTTGTTTTTGACTATCAACCTTCGTAATTATTCCTGCATTTTTTATCATTTCTTCAATTTCAACTTTTGCATCTTGTAATTTTATTTCCAATGTATCATTCCTTGATGATAAACTTTGTATTTCTGATTTAGCTCCATCTAATTGAACTTGCGTATCAGATAACTTGACTAATAATTCTTCAGCCATTGTTTCAGTCTTTTCACTATTTTCAATTAGTTGTTTCATTTTCTTATTTTCATCAATCAATCTATCAATTTCACTTTTAGCGCTTGTAATAATTTCACCTAATTCATTTGTCAACCTATTAGCTTCAGCTTTTCTTGAATTTAATCTATCTATCTCTTTCTTTTCAGCAGCTAGTCGCTGCGCTCTTAATCTTTCTAGTGCCCATTTGTCCGCTTCAACTTCAGCCTCTAGGATTGATTTATTTAGTTCTGCAGTCAATCTTTCAGCCTCCCTTTTTTCCATTTCCCATTTTTCTAATTCTTGTTTTTCTTGGGCCAATCTTAATGCTTTTTTCTGAGCCTCAGAAAGCCGCTCAACTTCTAATTTAGCATTTTGAATTGCAATTTCGAATGTATACAAGGTTTCATCAGCTTGTTGTAAATATTCTTTATCATGTAAATCATTAAAAATACGTTGATTCTTTATTTCACGAATCCAATATCTATGATATTTAATTAAATACTGCTCAAACCCCCAATATTCAATATCTTCAAATTGGCCTCGCATAACTACATCAGTTAAATCATGATGATAAGCAAATCTTTTTAAAGCATTAAATGTTTCAACTCCCATAATCCCATCCACTTCCTCTCCAGTGAACCCTAATAAAATCTGTAAATCATTTTTCCAACTTTCAATATCAGGCTGTTCACTCATTTGTGCAAAAATAAAACTATTAATTATTATTAATAAGTACAGGAGATTATTTATTTTTTTGGAAAGTCCTTCCATCTTTCTCAGGATATAATGGAATAACTGATATTCAATCATAAAGTAAAATTAATAAATTATATGTAAAATATCATTATAAAAAGATTGTCAATTTAAATAAAATTAAATTTAATATTCTTTTCTTTATTTTTGACATCATCTACTGATAAATTACAGCCCGTGTTAAACAGTTTTTTATTATAATAATTAAAGCTAGAAAAAAATTAAAGGATATAAATGAACAAAAAGAAAAAAAATACTCGTATTAAACATAGAAAAAGTCAACGCCGAGTAAAAAAAATTAATCAGCTTTCATTAAAAAAAGCTAAACCTAAAAAAAATGTTGTAAAGCCAGAGTCAGAAATGCAGCCTACAAATAATGAAACGACTAAAAAGGCTACAACTAAAAAAACTACAACTAAAAAAACTA
>CAZQYT010000132.1:0-4588 GCA_964597475.1 uncultured bacterium
ATTATGTCAAAAATTGGTGGAAATTTAGGAGAACAAGGTTGTGTTAATTGGATGTTTGAAAAAAAAGGAACAATTACTTTGTCTAATCAAGGATTAGAAGAAAATGTAATTTTAGAACAATCATTGAATTTAGGTGCAGAAGATTTTTATGTTGAGAATGATTTATTTGTAATAACGACAGCACCTGAAGAATTTGGAAAAATAAGTAAGGGGTTAGAGGAGCGAGGTTATGAAATTAATGGTGAATTAGGTCTTACTCCCATAAATCAAGTTAAGATAAATAGCTCTGATGCAAAAAAAATGATTGAATTGACTATTGAAGCTAGTGAAATTGGAAAAATGATTGAATTATTAGATATTTTAGAAGATCATGAAGATATTCAAAAAGTATATTCAAATTTTGATCTTGATGATTCTGAAATGGAATCTATCATTTAATTGAAAATTTTAGGGATAGATCCTGGTCTTATTCAAACAGGATTTGGATTAATTAACATAAAAAATAATAATGAAATCAAATTAATTGATTATGGTGTAATCAAGCCGTTGTTAAAAGATACTTTATCAAAGAGGTTGTTGACAATTTTTAATGACATATGTGAGATTATTAAAATTCATAAGCCTCAAATTTTTGTAATTGAAGATATTTTTTATGGAAAAAATGTCAAATCTGCCATGCGTTTAGGGCAGGCAAGGGGGGCAGCAATGGTTGCTGCGGCTTTTAATGAAGTCCCTATATATGAATATTCTGCTAGAAAAGTGAAACAATCCATTACTGGGAATGGAAATGCTCATAAAGAACAAGTACAATTTATGGTTAAAGCAAGGCTCGGAATGGATATAATGCCTGAACCGATTGATGCTTCAGATGCGCTTGCAGTTGCATTATGTCATCAATCTCAATTTAAAAATATGGATTTATGATTGTCACAATAAAAGGTCAGCTTATAACTAAAAATCATAGTCAGATTGTTGTTGAAACTAGTGGGCTAGGTTATGTTTGTAATATTTCATCAAATACATATGATGTTTTACCAAAACTTGGCAATGAAGTTAAATTGTTAACTTATTTTCACGTAACTGAAACAAGTCAATCATTATTTGCTTTTTCAAATGAAACAGAAAGAGAGCTTTTTTTATTATTAATAAGTGTATCAGGCATTGGCCCTAAAACTGCAATAATATTATTATCATCTATTACGCCTGATGAATTCAAAAAACGTTTGATAGCAGGTGAAGTTGGCATGCTTACTTCTCTCCCTGGTATTGGCCCTAAAACTGCTAGAAGGATAATTGTTGAGTTAAAAGATAAATTTGTAAAACTATCTAAAGATGAATTGCCTAAAGAGGATGGAGATGATGCCCCTGAATTGAATGATGCGATTAATGCTTTAATGGCTTTGGGTTTTTCAAGTAAAGATATTAGGTATGAAATTAGAAAAAATCATAAAGAAATATTAGGGTTGAAGACTGAACAAATAATAAAAAAAATATTAGCAATGCTGCAATAATTATGAATGATTTGCAACAAAAAGAATTAGAAACTATTTTATTTGATTCTCATTTGCGACTAAATGCAAAAATGGTTTCTTATGGGGGATTTAAAATGCCTATTTCCTATCCAGAAGGTATTCAAGCTGAATATTTTGCCATTAGAAATAATGTTGGAGTATTTGATGTATCGCATATGGGAGAATTTAAAATTACAGGTAATGATAGTTTAGATTTTTTGCAAAAAATGACAATTAATGATGTTAGTAAATTGAATGTTGGGCAAGCGCAGTACTCTGCGATGTGTAATAATGAAGGGGGTATTATTGATGATTTAATTTTATATCGCACAAATTATGGTTTTTTAATGGTTGTAAACGCTACAAATATTAAAAAAGATTATGATTGGTTAAAGGGGAATGTGTTTGGTGATGTACAAATCAATAATATATCAAATAAAATTTCTTTAATAGCAATTCAAGGACCTCAATCAAGAAGTGTTTTAAAAAAATTCACCAATGTTGACCTTATGATGCCTTTTTATAGTTTTCGAGAGGGTGATGTTTGTGATACTCCTGTAATGATTAGTCGTACTGGATATACTGGTGAATTAGGATTTGAAATATATGGTGATCCTAAATTTATCAAATTGATATGGGATGTTTTTATTGATAGTGGAATTATGCCTGCAGGCTTGGCTTGTAGAGATATTTTAAGAATGGAAATGAAATATTGTTTATATGGTAATGACATTAATGAAAAATTAAATCCATTAGAAGCTGGTTTAGGTTGGATTACAGCTTTAGGTAAAAATGAATTTATTGGTTCTTCAGCAATAAAATATATTGATAAAACTGGATTGAAAAAAAAATTAATAGCATTTAAAATGAAAGAGCGTGGGATTGCTAGGTCAGGATATGGGGTTTATTTTGAAGCTAAAAAAATAGGATTTGTGACAAGTGGGAATTTTTCACCATCTTTAAATGTTGGCATTGGTTTGGCTTATGTTGAAATTCCGCATGATGGTATTGAACAAAAAATAAATATTAAAGTAAGAGATAAATATTTAAAGGCAAAAATTATTAGCCCTCCGTTTATAAAGAAAACTACTCATTATGATTAATAAGGATTTTAGAAATCACTAGCACGCAAAAAGAAATTGTTGGAATTCTTGTTTGCATGACATCTATGTTTATATTTTTAAGTTTCTTAAGTTATAGTCCATTTGAGACTCCTTCAGGATTATCTTCTGAAATTTCTAGAAAAAATATTATGGGCATCTTTGGAGTATATGTTTCTTATTATTTGATGAAATTCACATTTGGATGGGGCGCATTTTGTTTTCCCTTAGTCTTGGCAATTTATGGTTATGCGTTATTTTTTCGTAAGATAGAAAAATTTTCTAAAATGTTTTTTATTAATATAATATTTTTTGGAATTTGGTTTTCAATTTCAGTAGCATTAATAGGAAATCAAATGGGTGGGATGTGGGAAGCGGAATACCCTGGTTTATTAGGCTATGTGCTGTGGAATTTTTTAAATGATATTTTTGGATATTATGCGACCATTAGCATTTTGTTGGTTTCATTTGTTTTATTGTTAAGCAGCTTTTTCAATTTTTCAATATATGAAATATTTATTAATGGATGTGAAAATGTTAAAATAATATTTTTTAAATGGCGTAAGGTTATTAAAAGTAAATGTCTGGATTGGAAGGAAAATATAAATAGAAAGAATATCATTATAAAAAAAGATGAATTTAGAAATCAAGAATTAATTGATGATGAGGTTGAAGTTCAAGGAAATGAAGGCTTTCTTTCACAAGATGGTCAAGCGGTAGACGAGTTTGAATCTTTTGAAATTGTAGAGGAGCCTTTAGTAAGTAAAGATCTTATTTTTGAAAAAAATGACGACAAACAGGAAGGTGTGGAAGATGCATTAATTCTTGATGGTGAAGTTAATATTGCGATTGAGGAAGAGGCGGTGGTTAAAGAGGGAGATCTAGATGCTGAAAAAGAGCGACAAGCAAGATATAGACAATATAAAATGCCTACTCTTAATTTTTTGAATGATCCTATTGGAATTGAAAATAATTTTACTGATGAAGAATTGAAAGAAAAGGCGAATCATTTAATTCATGCTTTAGAGACTTTTGGTGTTTCCGGTCGTGTTGTCCGCATATCTCCAGGCCCCATTATAACTTTATTTGAAATTGAGCCAGCAGATGGTGTTAGAGTTAATAAATTTACTAATTTATCTGATGATTTAGCTCGTGTGATGCGTGCTCAACGCGTTAGGATAATTGCTCCAATCCCGGGATCGAAATCTGTTGGCATAGAACTTCCAAATGATAACCCTTCTACTGTTTATTTGAAAAACATTATTAATTCAGAACAATTTATACAATCAGAATCAAAATTAACTATCAGCTTAGGTAAAACTACTACAGGTGATGCTTATGTGTTTGATTTAGGGAAAATGCCACATTTATTAGTTGCAGGGGCGACTGGAGCAGGCAAGTCAGTTTGTATTAATACTATGATAATTTCAATTCTTTATAAAGCAAGGCCTGACGAAGTTAAGTTTATTTTGATAGATCCAAAAAAATTAGAGTTAGCTACATATAAATCTTTAGTGGGATATCATTTAATTACTGCACCTAATTTAGATGAATATGTAATGACAACAGCAGAAAATTCTGTTGCCATTTTAGAGTCAGCTATTATTGAAATGGAAAGAAGATTTCAAGTTTTTGCAGATGCTAGAGTAAGAAATATTTCTGAATATCATGAGCGTTGGCTGAATGATAAAAGTTTGGAACAAGTGCCTTATGTTGTTGTTGTAATTGATGAATTGGCTGATTTAATGATGACATCTGGCAGGGCAATTGAGGAGCCCATAACACGCTTAGCTCAAAAGGCGCGAGCGGTTGGAATACATTTGATAGTTGCAACTCAACGCCCTTCTGTTGATGTTATAACGGGCCTAATAAAGTCTAACTTTCCAGCGAGAATAGCTTTTCAGGTGTCATCTAAGGTTGATTCTCGAACCATAATTGATCAAATGGGAGCTGAAAAACTTTTAGGTAAGGGGGATA
>CAZQYT010000133.1:0-4536 GCA_964597475.1 uncultured bacterium
TTCTTCAAGTGCCGCGGTTTATGGGAAACCGCAATATTTACCAATTAATGAAAGTCATCCTCTAGAGCCAATTAATTTTTATGGTTTTACAAAATTAGAAATAGAAAGAATTATTAGCTGGTACGGTAAATTGAAAGGAATTCGTTTTTCCATATTAAGATATTTTAATGCTGCAGGATATGACATACAGGGCAGAATAAAAAAAATAGAAACAAAAACACAAAATTTATTACCTATTATTATGGAAATGGCATTGGGAATAAGAGATTTAATAGAAGTTTTTGGGAATAATTATAATACTGTGGATGGAACAGGAGTAAGAGATTATATCCATGTTAATGATTTAGCTTATGCTCATGTTGCTTCAATGGAACATATGATTAATAGTAATGAAAATCTCAAACTAAACTTGGCAACTGGAAAAGGCTATTCAGTATTAGAAATAATTTCAATTGCAGAAAAGATTACTAATAAAAAAATTAAATTCAAAGTTGTTGGTAGACGTGATGGTGACCCTAGTATATTAGTCTCTGAATCAATTTTGGCTAAAGAAAAAATAGATTGGGAATGTTCACTGTCTGACATGGAAACTATTATTAGTTCTATGTGGAATATGTATTCAAAAATAAAAAATTAAAATATTCTAATTCTTCTCCATGTCAATTCAAGTAAATAATTTATCTAAATATTTTCGTTTTTTTAAAAGAGATGCCGGTTTGAAAGGAGCTTTTAAATCATTTTTTAATCGTAAATATGAAAATTTTTATGCATTAAAGAATATTTCATTTGATTTAAAAGATGGTGAAATATTGGGCATTTTAGGAGAAAATGGTGCGGGTAAAACAACTTTGATAAAACTAATGGTAGGATTATTATATCCAAGTGAAGGAGATATTAAAGTTAATGGATTTTCTCCTTGGCTTAGAAAAGAAGAGTTTTTAAAAAAAATTTCAATTGTCATGGGGCAAAAGAATCAATTATGGTGGGAAATACCTGCTTCAGAATCATTTCTTCTAAATCAAAAGATTTATGGTATTCCTGATAAAAAATTTAATCAGATATTAGATGAATTAGTTGAATTATTTGATGTTCAAGAGAAAATTAATGTTCAAGTTCGCCGCCTTTCTTTAGGAGAAAGAATGAAAATGGAAATTATTGCAGCACTTTTACATAATCCTAAAATAGTTTTTTTAGATGAGCCAACTATTGGGTTAGATGTAATTTCACAATCTAAGATAAGAGAATTTATAAAGTATTATAATCAACAATATAAAACTACATTTGTTATTACTAGTCATTATATGCAAGATATTGAAGCTCTTTGTAAAAGAGTATTAGTTGTTCATAAAGGTGCTTCATTATATGATGGAAATTTTAATGATTTAGTAAAAATGATTAATCCTTCAAGAAAATTATTATTTGAATTTAATTCATTGCCGAAAGAATCCATTTTAAATGAGTTGTCAAAAGAATTTCAATTTAATTTAATAAAAAATATTTTACATGCTGAATTACCTGCAACTATTTTAAATCAATTACTTGAAAAATTATTTAAAATAGATCATCCTATTTCATTGACGTTAGAGGATATGCCTGTAGAAGATACAATGAGAGCATTTTTTTTAGAGCCTGAGAAATTTTTAAAATGAAATATTATTTAATTAAGTATTTTGCAGTCATGCGAATGACATGGATTCAAACTCTTGAATATAAAGCAAATGCGCTTGTTGGGACTTTTGCAATTTTTTCTGGTTTAATCATTGAATATTTAATTTGGAGTCAAGTATTTGAGTCTAAAAATCTTACAGAAATTAGAGGTTTTACGTTTAATGGAATGATGGCTTATATATTTTTATGTATGATTGTTGGTCAGTTGAAATCATCATGGGCAACTTCAATAGACATGATAGATTCCATTCGAACAGGAGAATTAAATAAATATTTAATTCGTCCCATTTCTTTTTTCACATATCATTTCATGATGTTCATTGGTCATAATTCATTATTTTATATTGTCTATGCAACATTATTAGTTTTATTCCCAATAATTTTGCCAGGATGGGCATTTTTTACAATGCTTCATGTAATTGGCTTTTTGATTTCTCTTTTAATATCTATTTATTTGTCTTATTCAATTTATTTTTGCATGGTTTGTGTAGCATTTTGGTTTGGAGAGGTTAGAGCATTAGTGATTGCTTATAATGTTTCAAATATCATTTTATCAGGGCAAGTAATTCCATTAAGAATGTTTCCAGAATCCATATTGAGTGTTATTTCAATGACACCATTACCTTATTTGATAGATTTGCCTGTAAGTATTGCTACAGATAATTTGCCTATTGATTTATGGTTGCCTAAAATGGGGATTGCCATTTTTTGGTGTTTGTTGATGAGTTTATTAGGTAAGACAATTTATTATTTTGGAATTCGTCAATATGAGGGATTCGGTGCATAAATATTTTTTGCTTTGGTATGCTTTTTATAGAAATAGTCTTGCTTTGGATATGGAGTTTAAAGCGAATTTTTTAGGGGGGTTGTTTGTAGATATTGTATACTATGGAAGTAAATTTTTCTTTTTTTCAGTAATTTACTCATATGTAGATACTTTAGGAGTATTTACTAGAGAAGATGTTATGATATTTCTAATTATTGCATTTATTGCAGATACTGTATACATGTTTTTCTTTTCAGGTAATATTATGAATTTAAATCGATTGATGATTAGGGGAGAACTTGATTATTATTTATTAAAACCAATAAATTCACAATTTATGGTTTCATTTAGAAAAGTCAAGTCTTATGCATTTATTAGTATTTTCATATTGATTGCTTTATTATTTAGCCAATTACAAGGATATTCAAATCATATTCCTATGGTTAATTTCATTATATTTTTATTATCATTTTTTATGGGAATTATTTTATGGTATAGTATTGAATTCATAATTTCTACTTCTTGTTTTTGGTATAAAAATTTTTCAGTAGCAGGATGGTTAAGTCATGAGTTTTTCAAGTTTTCTTTAAGGCCAGATTCAATTTATACAGGTTTGATGAGAAAAGTCTTATTCTCATTGATACCTATGACCTTGATTGCATCCATACCAACTCGCCATTTACTTTATGGGCCTAATCTTGGTTATCTTATATGGCAGTTGTTCATTTCGATAGTATTTTTTTATATTGCTAGAATAATGTGGAGAAAAGGATTAAAATTATATGAAAGTGCTTCAAGTTAATATATTGTTTGAATATAATTGATGAGTTGATTTATAAGAAAATAATTATTTAAATGAATTATATAAATTGATTATTTCCTTTGTTTGATTTTCAATACAATATTGATTTATAATATTTTCATAGTTTTTAAGGTCAATGTTTGAATTCTTTACAGTCTCTGTCCATGAATTATTTTTTAATTTAACGTATCCACATTCATTATGTTGAACGAAATTTTCCATACTTTTTGCATTGATTACTACGGGGATTACTCCAGAAAAGATATAATCAAATAATTTATTTCCCATTGCATAATTTAAATATGTTATTGCAATTTTTTCTTTTATATCATGAAAGTTAAAGCCAGTGATTCCATAATCAAATTCATTCATTTTCTTCAATAGACATTTATAGTCAATTTTCCCGTGAAAATGAAATTTTGTATATTTTTTTGAAAGCTCCATATAGCTGGGGAGACAGTCAGATTTAGTGCCAGTAAAAAGATGGACATGGTGTCCTTCTTCTAAAATTTCAATAAAATAAGGAAGATAATTTCTATAAGATGTAATCAATCTTGGGTTTTTCCTATTTAAATCAAATTTCTTGTCATATATCCCCCCTTGATAAACAAAGTGTAAAGTTTTATGTGTCTTATTTGCATATTTTTTCTCATCAATTTTTAATGAATATTTTTTTGAAGGTGTACTTAATATGGTATGGCATTTTTTTACACCATATTTTTTATTTCCATAGTCAATAAAGTCATCATTAACATGTATGATTCCATCACAGTTATTATATGCATATGCTTCATTTAGATTATTTTTCCCACTTCGCATTGAGGTAAAATCATGAATATCATAGATGATTGGGATTTTATTTTTTAATATTTTAATTACATCAACTATATAATAATTAGGCTCATTATGACAATGAATTATTTCAAATTTATCAACAAAATTTTTAAGTTTAAATTTTAAAATGAATCTTTTAAAATAATTATTTTTAAATTTAAAATTAATTATTTTAACTTTATCTAATACATCTTTTGGTATATTATTTCCATACTTTTTCATATATGTCATAATAGTTATATCAAATTGCTTTGTAATTAATAATCCCTGTATTTGTTTAATAGCTCTAATGCATAATCGAGGATGGATGACAAGAATTTTTCTAGGTTTCATTATCTATGAATTTATCAATTATATTTATATTGTTTTGAATTTAACTTAATATTTTTTAATGATTGCAGATGATTTTATATTATAAAATTAAGTTTTTTTTTCTTTTTTTCTAGCAGCAGGGAAAAGAACATTA
>CAZQYT010000134.1:0-238 GCA_964597475.1 uncultured bacterium
GGATTTATATCCCCAAATGGGTTTTCTAGTATTATATGAAATTATTTCTGCTAATATCCCCATACCAGGTAGAATTAATACATATACTTCTGGGTGAGCTAAAAACCAAAATAAATGTTGCCAAAGTAGAGGGCTTCCTCCTCCGCTAACATTAAGAGCTTCCCCGCCAACAACTAATCCA
Organism: uncultured bacterium; assembly: GCA_964597475.1. GTDB lineage: Bacteria > Fidelibacterota > Marinisomatia > SCGC-AAA003-L08 > D37C17 > JAYZCM01. The sequence goes on from CAZQYT010000134.1 coordinate 182, forward strand.
CTAGGTAGAAAAAAACTTGTTCCAAATACTCTATCCATAAGTTGAAAAATACCTGCA
>CAZQYT010000134.1:248-4523 GCA_964597475.1 uncultured bacterium
CTAAAACAAGCAAAAATGATGTTACAAGTTGGCTCCAGCAAAAAAATGGAAGCCGCATCCAAGTCATGCCTTCAGCTCTTAATTGAATGATTGTAACAATTATGTTAGTGGATCCCAATAACGAGGAAGTGATTAAAAATACCATTCCTATGAGCCAATAGGTTTGTCCTGTCGTTGCAATGTTGGAAAGTGGAGGATAAGATGTCCATCCAGAATTTGCTGCTCCACCTGGAAGAAAAAAACTAACAAACATTATTACGCCACCTATAAAATATACCCAGTATGATGCCATGTTAAGTTTAGGAAAAGCCATGTCCGGGGCACCAATTTGCAGTGGTACAAGATAGTTTCCAAAAGCACCTACAATAAGTGGAACAACTCCAAGAAAAATCATTATGGTACCATGCATTGCGCCAAACACATTATATAAATCAGCAGGTAGATTTCCATCACTAGCAAATCCATTTAGTGTTGCAAGCCATTTAATTAAACCACCTATGATGGGAACTGCCGTATCTGGGTAAGCTAATTGCCAGCGCATAACCATCATGAGAAAAAAACCTAAAAGTAAAAAAAATAGAGCCGTAACTCCATATTGAATTCCAATGACCTTATGGTCTATTGAAAAAATATATTTTCTCCAAAAACTTTCTTCGTGATGACTATTGTCGCTCAATTTTATCTCCTATAAATTATATTTAATTGGAATAAAGCATATATTAAGAATCATAATTTATGTTTTTATTAATATATTGATTAAGAAAAAAACAATATTTTTTTTATATAAAAAAACTCCCCCAAATGGAGGAGTTAAACAATAAGGAGATATTTTTAAGTAAGACGGTGGTGAATTAACACCTTTGCCCTACAGAAAAATTTATGTACGTATTCATTGTTGAAATTTTGTTCTTAATCACGATTTTTTTTTGTTTGATTAACATCACATGTGAATTTTTTTAAATAAACTGAATATGTTTAGAATTCATTTTTAATTAAATTTAGAAATGGAATTAAAACATTTTTTTATTTATTTAATAAGTTTCATTATTATTTCGTGTTCATCGGAAAAAAATGTTAGAACATATAAATTAGAGAAAAATCAAATTTCTTCGGAATCTAAATCGAATGATTTAAAAACAGATAGCCCTAATGAATTAAATTATGTGAAGCCTAAAACTTGGACTTTTTCTTCTGGTTCTTCCATGAGATTATTAAGTTTTTCCATTCCTTATTCAATGGGCATGGCGGATTTATCTCTCATAAAATTAAATAGTACGGGTGGTGGTTTAGAGTTAAATGTTAATAGGTGGAGAAGACAGCTTGATTTGCCTGCTTTGAATATTAATGAAATAATGAAAGAAATAAATGTCATTGAAACCATTAATGGCAATTATGAAATATTGGAAATTATTAATGAGGAGGATGGGAGAGCATTTCTTTGTGCTATTTTTTCTTTGGATGAGAGTACATATTTTGTAAAAGTAACGTTAAATGTTAAAGGTATTTCAGAAATAAAGTTAGATTTCATTAAATTTTGTTCATCTTTAAAATTTCCTAAATAATTCATGAAGATATTAAAAACACCAAAATTATTTGTGTTTACCATGATTTGGATGATGGTTTTAGTGATTTTTGGAACCATTGCTCAAAAGGACATGGGTTTGTTTGCAGTTCAAGAAAAATATTTTTCATCTTGGATATTATGGATTTGGTATTTTCCTCTTCCTGGTGCTAGACCAACCATGCTGTTAATGTTCATTAATCTATCTTTTTTCTTTTTTAACAAAAGTTTATGGAAAAAAAGTAAATTAGGAATCATTATTTTACATTTAGGAGGCATGCTTTTACTTGTAGGTGGTGGTTTGACTGCGATTTTTAGTTCGGAAGGAAACATGGTCATAGATGAAGGATCTTCATCTAATTTTATTGAAGATTATCATTACATGGAATTGGCAATAATTAATGTTTCAAATAATGATTTTGATTCTTATGTTGTTTTTGATCATCCATTATTAAGTTCAGGAAGAATTTTAAAACATGAAAATTTTAATTTTGAAATTGAAATTATTGAATACATGAATAATTGTGAACCAAAACGTAGAAATAATCTTGCACCAATTCAATTTAAAGGAATGATGAAAAATTTTATGTTAGATGAACTTCCTTCCTTAAAAGAAGAAAATATGAATCGTCCAGGCATCATGTTTAATTTGCATAATACGGGAAATAATTCGGATGGCGTATATGGTTTATTTTTAGGGCAAACAATACCGCAAAAATTAAATATAAATAATGAAGATTATGTCATTTTATTTCGCAAAAAACGTACTTATGTTCCTTTTGAAATTGAACTTTTAGATTTTAAAAAAGTAATGCATTCTGGAACAGGAATTGCTAAGAGTTATAGCTCTGACATTAATCTTATTGAAGATGGAATTGCAAAACGTTTTAAAATAAAAATGAATCATCCTCTACGACATGAAGGATATACATTTTACCAATCTTCTTTCATTGAAACTCCTGAAATGGAAACTTCAGTATTTGCTGTTGTGAAAAATTATGGAAGACTATTCCCATACATTTCTAGTATTATCATGTGTTTTGGACTTTTAATTCATCTTATTTCAAAACTTCCAAGACTTTTTAAAAGGCATGTTCATGAATCTTAGTAGAATCGTCATTTTCTTCATTATTGGATTTAATTTCTTTTTTTCACGTTCATTTGATGAGAGAGATATCCCTGTGCAAGAAAATGGCCGAATTAAACCGCTAGATACATTTGCTAGAAATCATCTTTTAGCCATGCATGGAAAGAGATCTTTAAATAAATCTGCATTGTCAGATGAATATAAAAAGGAAAAGTTATCTGCCATTGATTGGTTAATTGACATTGCAATGCATCCTAATGATGCAGATGTTTATAAGGTTTTTAACATTAAAAATCCTGAAATTGTTGGAAGTTTAGGATTGGTTTGGAATTCTGATCACATGTATGATCGAATGGAAATATTGATGGGACTTCAGCATCAATTGGAATATATTAAAAAAATTCAAACCATGGATTCAGAAGATCTTGATCACTTTGATGAAGGTATGTTGAATTTGTATAAAAATGTTATTCATTTTCAAGAGATTTGCTTTAGTTTGACTTGTTTATTGCCATTAATAGCCATAGATGATCAAAATATTGCAAATATTTTTGAAATTGATGTAGGTAGTAAGATTAGTTATTATGAAATAATGATTAAAGCAGAAGAGTTAAACCCATTCTTAGAAGAAATGGTAAATAAAAAACAAGATGAATGGAATGACTCAGATAAGAATTTAAGTAATGTGTTAATGCAGCTTAATGAGCTAAATAAAGATAATTTTTCACAAGTTTTAAAAATTATTCCATCAGATGAAGAAGATTTTCAAAAAAAATGGTTATCTCCATGGGAATTGATGGATGGAAGGCAAATAGGTACATATCAGGAAAAGATCTTAAATGTTTTATCAAATTATATAATAGCCAATTTAAATGATAATGAAATGGAAAAAAATAATGCTTTATTGGAATATGAAAAGTTATTGATGGAAAATGATGTTTTTAACATTAATCATTTAAAGACTGAAACATGGTATAATGAATTGAATGTTTTCGTAAAAAGCATGATTTTTTATGTTTTGGCATTTTTTCTTTTATCTATTTCCTTTATGTATAAGCCTGTTTTTTTAAAAAAAGTTGCATTTTTAAGTTTATTGATTGGTTTGGCATTTCATTTTTATGGAATTCTGTTAAGAATAATCATCATGCAAAGACCACCTGTGTCTACTTTATATGAAAGCGTAATCTTTGTAAGTTTGATTGGCATTATTTGTTCTGCATTTTTAGAATATAATAGAAAAGATGGCATGGGTATTTTTGCAGGATCAATTTGTGGCATAGTACTTCATTTCGTAGGATTTGGATATGCCAACGATGGCGATACTCTTGGAATGCTAGTTGCAGTTTTAAATTCTAATTTTTGGCTAGCCACTCATGTGATAACAATTACTACCGGTTATGGTACATCCCTTTTTGCAGGATTATTGGGGCATGTGTATTTAATTCAAGCAATTAAAAACCCCAAGAATGAAAAATATCTTAAAACAATAAATTCAAATATGTTTGGAGCAACTCTTTTTGCATTATTTTTCACATTATTTGGGACAATTTTAGGCGGTATATGGGCAGATCAGTCATGGGGAAGATTTTGGGGATGGGATCCTAAGGAAAATGGCGCATTGTTAATT
>CAZQYT010000135.1:0-4515 GCA_964597475.1 uncultured bacterium
TATAATATTAATTTATCATTAGATAATTTTTCATATTTATGTCTATGTTCTTCCATTTGAATAACATCATTTTCTCTCTGAGCGACTTCTATTGCATCTTTAGTTTTTCCAGGTCTTAATAAATATGTTTCAAACCCTCGTACATTTTTATGTGCTGAATTTGCATGTATTGAAATAAATAATTTTCCCCCTGAATCATTAGCAATTTTAGTACGTTCCCATAAAGGGATAAATATATCTTCTTTTCTTGTATATATAACTTTAATTCCCAGATTTGTTTCTATTAATTTTCCTAATCTTCTTGCTATATCTAAATTAACAGTTTTTTCTTGTAAGCCATCAATTCCAATTGCTCCCGCATCTTTTCCTCCATGGCCTGCATCAATTACAATTGTATCTAGCAACCATTTAGTTCGCAGTTCACGTATTTTATTTGCGTTTTCATCTATGGAATTTCTTAAAAATACTGAAATATTATTTTCATAAGTTTCTATGTTAAAATCATCCATTTTTGATTTTAAAAGAAAAGAAATTTGTGCAGATTCAGTAGATTGAATGTTTCTTATTCTAAGTATTGGATTTTGTAATTTTGTTTCCATTATTTTTAATGAATCTATTTTGCCATTTACTATTGTAATATTAAGCCATCCAGCATTTGTTATAGATGCTGCAATATTAGAATTTGAAAAATATTTATTTGTTTTTATTATAATTTCTTTTTTATTTATTTTATTAATTATTGATACGCCTTGTATGTTGTATTGAGGTGAATTCATAATAATATATTTTTCTGATGAATCTATCAAGCCACGTGGCATTCCTATTTTATTTGTAATGTTAAAAAATGGTTCTGCAGGAATAAAAAAATCATTTCCATCAAATATTACTGGTAATGACATATGATATATAGTTTCATTTATTTGAATAAAAGAAGAATGAGGTGAAATAGTTAATTTATGATTTTGAAAACGAAATTCTAATTTTTCTTTATTTTCATAGAATATTGTTCTAATTTTTTGAGCATCAGCATATTCTAAAGCTGAAATATATTTATTTTTATTTAAATCGTAAAGTTTTGTTTTTGAATGATTTGCAGCATACGAAAAAATAATAATCAATAATATTATGATGAATTTTATTGCATTATTTTGTTTCTTTATCATTTTTAATTTTATTCATTATTAACGTTTCTTTTATTCATTATTCTAAAAATTTTTTCTCCCGGTTTAACCATATGAAATTTTTCTGTAGCAATTTTTTTAATATATTCATCATCATTTTCTAAACGATTTATTTCTTCAGTTAATAAATCTTTTGTACTTAATATTTGTTTAATGTCATTTTTAATTTGATTTCTTTCTTTACGTAAATGGTACCATTTGATTATACCTGTGTCATTAAAAAAAAATAAAATGAAGAAAAAAAATAAAATCATTGGAAAAATGAAATTTCTATTTATTTTTTTTTTCATTTTAACAGCCCCAATAATCTTTGCCTGCATAATGACATTTTTCTTTTAATTCTCCTTCAATTCTTAATAATTGATTATATTTTGCAACTCTATCTGTTCTACATAGAGAGCCTGTTTTTATTTGTCCTGCTTTTGTAGCTACTGATAAATCTGCAATTGTTACATCTTCAGTTTCTCCTGATCTGTGGGAAATGATTGAAGCCATTTTGTTAGACTTGGCAAGGTTAATTGTTTTTAATGTTTCACTAACTGTACCAATTTGATTTAATTTAATTAATATTGCATTCATTGAATTTTCTTTAATTGCTCTTTTTAATCGTATAGGATTAGTAACAGTTAAATCATCGCCTACTAGTTGAATTTTATTTCCTAAAGAGTTTGTTAATTTTTTCCATCCATTCCAATCATTTTCATCTAATCCGTCTTCTATGGAAAAAATTGGATAGTTATTACATAAATTAATATAATAATCTATTAATTCATTAGATGTTAAAAATTTATTTTCTGATTTCAATTCATATAAATTAGTCTTTTTATTAAATAATTCGCTCGATGCAACATCTAAGGCAATCACTATTTCATCATTAATTTTATAATTGGCAGATTCAATTGCAGTTAATAATAATTCAATTGCTTCAGTATTTGATTTTAAATCAGGTGCAAATCCTCCTTCATCTCCAACATTTGTATTCAAATTTTTTTTTATCAATATATTTTTTAAATGATGAAATATTTCAACACCCATTTGTATCGCGTTAGAAAATGATTTAGCACCAATTGGAACTATCATAAATTCTTGTATGTCAACATTATTATCTGCATGACTGCCCCCATTAAGAATGTTCATCATTGGCGTAGGCATAATAAACTCATTATCATTATTTAGATATTGATATATATTTTGTCGTTGACTATTGGCTGCGGCATGAAGTACCGCCATTGATACCCCGAGCATTGCATTTGCACCCAATTTTGTTTTATTTTTTGTACCATCTAATTCAATCATCATAGTATCAATCATTTGCAAATTATGTGGATTTAAGCCAATAATATTTTTTGCAATTAAAGAATTTATATTGTGTATTGCTTTAAAAACTGATTTTCCCATATAAATATCAGTTTGATCACGTAATTCATTTGCTTCATATTCTCCTGTTGATGCTCCACTTGGAACAGCAGCTCTACCAAAACAATTATTATCTAATAAAACATCAACCTCTACTGTAGGATTTCCTCGGGAGTCTAAAATTTGTCTTGCTAAAACATTTTTTATCTTATTCATATATTTTATAATCTCTTATATAGATTTAATTTAATTTATGCTAACTTCATATTTCATAAATAGCAAATTTATTATATCATTAAACAATTATGAGCATTGTATTAAATAAATATTGTCCAAAAAATGAAAAACAATGGGATGATTTTGTCAAATCATCTTATAATGGTACAATATTTCATTTACGCCAATTTTTAACATATCATATAAATCGTCAATTTAATGATAATTCTTTATTATTTAAAAAAAATGATTCAATAATTGCTGTTTTTCCTGCAACAAAAATAGTTGAAAATGGAAAAAATATTTTATTTTCTCATCCAGGCGCGAGCTATGGAGGCTTTGTATATAATAATATTACATATAATGATGCAGAAAAAATTATTGAGCTATTAGATCAATATTGTTTAGACACCCATTTTAATGAGGTTTTTTTTATTCCAACTCCAATTATTTATAATAATAAACAAAATGATACATTAAATTATTTATTATATCGTAATGACTTTAAAATTATGGAAGTTTATATATCTAGTGTTATAAAAATAGAAGAAAATAAAACTGCATTAAATTATTTAAATAATCGAAAAAAAAGATACATACAAAATTATATTTCAAATAATAATTTTCAAATTAAGTGTATTAATAATTTTAGTGAATTTTATCCAATATTATTAAAAAATAAAAAAAAACATAATGTTCTTCCTACACATAGCTTGGAAGAATTAGAAGTATTAAATAATTTATTTCCTAAAAAATTACATTTATTATTATTATATCATAATGATAAACCAATTGGTGGAGTATTAAATATAATCGCAAATAAAAATTGTGGAATTATGTTTTATAATATGATAGATTATACACACAAAGAATTTCAAGCAGCCTCTATTCAAATTTTTGAATCGATAAAATGGGCTAAAAAATTTAATTTAAAATATTTAGATTTGGGTGTGTCGCAAAAACCGCAATCATCCGATCCCCTAGAACCACATAAAAGTTTAATTAATTTTAAAGAACAATTTGATTCAACTGCTATTTTAAGAATAGCTATTCAAAAATCATATTAAATTATAAAAATATAAAATGAAAAAACGAATAGTATTAATATTTTTGGGAGATTTTTTTTATGATGGGAGATGTATCAACATGGCAAATACCATTATAAATTCTGGCCATAAATTATATGTAATTGATGCAGGTAAATCTAAAAATACATACAAAGGAATTAATTTTTTTCATGTTAAAATAAAAAGAAATGGTTTTTTTAGATATGTTGATTATTATTTAAAAACAAAAAAAATAATTAATGAAATAAAGCCACAAACTATCATTTCAAGCGATTTATATTCATTACCCAGTGCATTTTCATTAAAAAACATAGATATCATATATGATTCTAGAGAAATTTATTCTCAGCATGCTGGAATGATTAATAATAGAATAAAACAATATTTTTGGCATATGGTAGAAAAAAAATTTATAATAAATACTAAGGCGGTTTTAGTGACAGCAGATGGAGATGAATTAATTTTAAATAAATTATATAATAATTTGAATATAATTAAAATTTATAATTTCCCTTCTTATAAAATGAAAAGTAATAAAAGTAATTTATTAAGAGAAAAAATTAATTTATCTAAAAATAAAAAAATATTTCTTTATCAAGGGGTTTTACATCCAGGTAGAGGTATTAAAAGTATGATTTTATTATTAAATGTTTTTTCGAATGTCCATGCAGTGATAATTGGAGATGGTCCTAATA
>CAZQYT010000136.1:0-4499 GCA_964597475.1 uncultured bacterium
TTTTCAAATTTATTATATACATTTCCAAAAAATTTATCTTATGGGCATCAGCGAAAAATTTTATTTGCACGTTCATTATTACATGACCCAGAGATATTGCTTTTAGATGAGCCGACAATGGGCATGGATCCTCAATGTAGAAATAAAGTATGGAATGTGATTGATAAAATCCAGAGAGATAAAACAATAATTTTTGCATCTCAAAATTTTTCGGAAGCTGAGCGATATGCAGATAGAATTGCAATACTCCATGAAGGTGACATCAAAATGGATGGAAATTTAGATAGATTAATTGAAACAACACATGGATTGACAAGGTATAGTTTGATTTTTTCAGAGATTCCTCCAGACTCATTCATACTTGATTTAGAAAAATATCCACGAATTCGTCGTCCTAAATTAACTGGCTTAGAATTAGAATTTTATTCAAGGGAACGTAAACAGTTTTTCAATGTATTGAAATTAGCATTGGAATATAATTTGGCTGACATGGATACAAGTATATGTAGTTTAAGAGATTTGTATTTAGGTTTGACTGATGGAGGTTTAGAATAAAATGTTAGTATTTTTTAAACGGGATTTTTATGAACTTCGGAGAAATTTTATTTTTTACTTTGCCATATTTAGCTTGTTCCCTATTATTACATATTTATTATTAGTTATACCGTTATCTTTTTTCATTTTCACTGAAGTTAGATATTTAAATTGGTCAGCACCAGGGATTTGGGTGGTTTGTTCTGTTATGGCCAGTTTTTTTTCAACTTCAATTAGATTATATGAACTTAAATATGAAACAAAAGAGATTGATGCTATTTTAGCAACTCCCATAACAAATTCAAGTTTTTTAATTTCAATATTAGTGCGCGGATTATTGTTTGGCATGATTCAATTTATTTTTTCTTTAATGATTACATCTTTTTTAAATAATGAATATTTTGGAGTATTAAATCTTATACTTATTTTTGCTCACATATTAATCATAGTGTCATTTTTTTCCATTTTAGGTGCAATTATTGGACTGATAATAAAAAACATAATGTTTTTAATGCAATTTTCAATTGCTTTGTTTATGTTTTTAAGTCTGGGCATGGATCTTTTTATTCCAATTGAGGCTTTCCCTGATAGTTATTCAATCATTTTAAATAAATTTCCTTTAATAACTTTATTTAAAAATATTCAATTTGTTATAATTCATGGGGAAATTAATTGGTTGGGATATTTTATTACTTTGTTGATGTCTTTGGCATTCTTTTTCATTACACTTGCAATTTATTCTAAGGCTTTAAGAAAAATATGAAAAATGAAGAATTTCACACCATAGGTATTGATGGTGGGGCTTCTAATACCAGAGGTGTTTTGGTGAATCATTTAGGAGAGACAATTTCTACATTTACTTTAAATTTAGGCACAAATTTATCAGTTTATGGTGAAACGGCTGCTGAACGCATAGTTAATGTAATTAGCAAATTAAGTACATTATCAAATATTCCTTTTGATTCCATAGATGCTATAGGATTAGGTCTTGCAGGAGCATCTTCTAATGAAGGACGTGATCAAGTATTTAAAAAATTGGATGGTTTGAATTTGTCAAAAAGAACATTGATTGCAAATGATGCAGAAACTGCATATTTAATAAATTGCCCTACAGATAGAGGTGTTTTGGTGACTGTGGGGACTGGAATAATTTGTATTGCAAAAAATAATGATGGGAAAATAATACGCATAGCAGGGCAAGGGCATGACAAGGGTGATATTGGCAGTGGTTTTTGGATTGGAAAGCAAATTATTTCTAATTTGGCATTAAATGAAACTAGTGTAATGGGAGATGCTTATTTAGAAGAATTAATGGATTTATTTCTTCAAACCATGGATAGTAAAAATTTTAATTCTGCGGTAGAAAAAGTATATGAACATAATGAGCAAATTAAAATGATTGCAGAATTAGCTAAGCCACTTATTGAATGTGCAGGGAATGGGAATGAAATAGCACTTTCTATTCTACAAGAGGCGACTCATTCTGTAGCTAATTATATTAAACACATAAATGATGAGTTAAATTATAGTTCTAGTGATTTGGTTTTAGCTGGTAATGGTAGTATTATTAAAAATGATAAGTTTAGAAAATCCGTAAATGATGAATTATGTTTTGATTATTCTGATATTAAGTGGACATTTTCTAAAATTTCGTCAGCTTATGGTGCGGCCATGATGGCTGCAAGCTTATATGATGTAAACATAGAAATTAGTGATATTTTAAAAGGGGGGAAATTTGTTTCATCCTAAAGCTGAAATTTTCCTTAATCATTTACGGCAAAATTATAAATATATAAAAGCACAAGTGAAAGATGTTAAAGTCATGGCTGTTGTCAAGGCAAATGCGTATGGTCATGGTATTGTTGAAATTACTCAAGCATTATCAAATGAAGGTGTGCATGGATTTTGTGTTGCACTTACTGAAGAAGCAAAAGAATTAATTGAATCTAAGATAAAAAATCCAATTTTACATTTAGGGCGTATATGCCCTCAAGAATTAGATGTATATAATTCAAAACAAGTTCGCTGTACAATAAATTCAATTGATGATGTAAAAATATTAAGTGATTATGCATATGAAAAAAATATATCTATTATTTCTCATTTAAAAGTTGATACGGGGATGGGGCGCTTGGGGATATCTATTGAAGATTTAAGTAGAGTTATAGATGAGATATTGACTCATAAAAATATAATTGTTGAAGGCTTGTATTCTCATTTTTCAACTGCAGAAGAAGGAGAAGTTCAATATAGAGATGTACAGCTTAATACATTCAAAAAAATAGTTTTACAGGTTAAGGAAAAACTACCTAGTGTAAAGTATTTTCATATTGCAAATAGTGCAGCAATTTTGACATGTAAGGAGTCATGGTTTAACATGGTTAGGCCAGGCTTGTCAATTTATGGAGTTTCTCCTCTTGGGAAATGTTGCGATGAATTGATTCCGGTAATGCAAATGAAAGCTCCAGTTTCTTTAGTGAAAAAAATAAAAAAAGGTTCATTTATAGGTTATGGGCGTCAATATATTGCAAGAGCAAATGAAAAGATGTTTATCATTCAAGCAGGATATGCTGATGGTATTCCAATGGAGTTTTCAAATAAAGGAAAAATAGAAATCAATAATGTTCTTTATTCACTTATTGGAAAAGTTTCTATGGATTTAATTGCAGTACGTGATCATATAGGTGAGGTTCAAATTGATCAGGATGCAATTTTTTGGGGAAGTAAATCATTGCGATTGGAATTATTATCAAAAGAATATAATATGATTCCTTATGAATTTTTAACTGGTGTTTCAAAACGTGTTAAAAGAATATATATAGATGAATAGAATCATTATAATTTTATTATTATTTTTTTCATGTTCAAATTTTTCTAAAATTAATTCTCCGAATGTTATTAATGATGGGAAATATGATCGAGAAGAATGGAAGAGTTTTTCTTTAAGAGAAAAAATTGGTCAATTGATAATGGTGAGAGTTAGAGGTGATTATTATTATGCTAATCATTGGTATAGAAAAAAAATAATGAAATGGCTATCTGAAGATGCGATTGGTGGGCTTATTTCTTTTGGAGGCAGTATTCATGGTAGTTATCATAATATTAAACAGTTTCAAGATTGGGCAAAATACCCCTTATTGGTTGCAGCAGATTATGAACGAGGTTTAGGGCAGTGGATGGGAGGTGCTACTTTATTTCCAACTAATATGGCTTTAGCTGCAACAGGTGATAAAGAATTAGCATACGAGCAAGGTAAAATTACAGCTTTAGAAGCTCGAGCAATGGGTGTTCAAATTACATTTTCACCAGTATTAGATATTAATAATAATCCAAATAATCCAATAATTAATTTTCGTTCATATGGTGATGATGCAAAGTTAGTGGCAAACTTTGGAGTATCATTCATAAAAGGTGTTCAAGATCATGGGGCCATTGCATGTGCTAAACATTTTCCAGGCCATGGCAATACATCACAGGATAGTCATTCAACATTGCCTGTTATTTATGGTGAGAGATTGGATTTGGATAATATGGAATTATTTCCATTTAAACAGGCTATAGAAAATGGTGTAGGCATGATAATGGTTGGTCATATTTCATTACCAGGATTAGATGAGAGTAATAGTCCTGCATCTCATTCATATAAAATTACTACAGATTTATTAAGAAATGAATGGGGGTATGATGGTATTATTGTTACAGATGGAATGGAAATGGGAGGATTAACGGAGTCTACATGGGCTGGAGAGTCAGCCATAAGAGCTGTAGAAGCAGGAGCAGATATTTTATTATTACCAATAGATGTTGAGCAAACCATTAATGCTTTATTAGATGCTGTTAATTCAGGCAGAATAAGTGAAAAAAGAATTGATGAATCAGTAGAAAGAATATGGGATATGAAAAATCAAATAGGTCTTTTAGATGATAAATATCAAATTCCTTTTGATGAATTAGAATATGTGGTT
>CAZQYT010000137.1:0-4496 GCA_964597475.1 uncultured bacterium
TTACGCCGGCAGATTTACAGTCTGCTGCCATTGACCACTCGGCCACCGACCCATACATTACGACAGTCAAATAATTTCAAAAAACCTTGAGCCATTGGAGGGATTCGAACCCCCGACCCGCTGATTACAAATCAGCCGCTCTGGCCAACTGAGCTACAATGGCAGTCATCTCAGAAACTGAACAAAAAATAAAAAATGACCATGTTCAGAGCCTGTCAATTTAAACTAATTAAAAAATTGGAAACAATAGTAAATAGTATTTTTTTTATTTTTTCTTCCAAATAGTGCCTTCAGGCGTATCTTCAAGCACAACTCCTAAGCTATCTAATTCTTTCCGAATTGCGTCAGCAGCATCCCAGTCCTTATCATCTCTCGCCCTATTTCTTTTACCTATCAATTCTATTATTTCACTACTCTCAATCTCCTCATCTTCATAAATCACTCCTAAAATTGAATCAATTTTTTTTAAAGCAGCTAATGCAGACTGAGCATACTTATAATCAATCTTATTTTGATCTAATCCAGAAAACATTTCATTAACCCATGTAAATAAAACCCCTAAAGATCCAGAAATATTAAGATCATCACCTAATTTTTCTGAAAAATCTGATAGCATATTTTCTACTGAAGTCTTATTCACACCATCTTCCGCAACCATCCCATTCTCAATTAAATCAAATCTACGCTTCAATTCCCGCAATTTATTGATACACTTTTGCGATTCATCCAATTTATCAAAAGTAAAATTAAGCTTCGACCTATAATGAGTAGATATTAATGTGTACCGAATTGCGCTGGGGCTACATTTTTTTTCAATCAAATCTCTCAATGTGTAAAAATTGCCTTCAGATTTACTCATTTTCTGACCATCCACTAGTAAATGTTCATTATGTAGCCAATAATTCACAAACTCCTCACCCGAAAAAGCACAGCTCTGAGCTATCTCATTTTCATGGTGAGGGAATATATTATCAACACCCCCACAATGAATATCAAAATGTTGCCCCAAATAATATGTAGACATTGCTGAGCATTCAATATGCCAGCCAGGCCTACCCTTTCCCCAAGGAGAATCCCAACCAACATCTCCATCCTCAGCTTTATAGCCTTTCCATAATGCAAAATCTCGCCCCTCCTCTTTTCCATACTCATCTTCAGCGACTCTTTCTCCACTCTTCAATTGATCTGGATTTAAATTTGCAAGCTTCCCATAATTTGAAAATTTAGAAATTTTAAAAAATACACTACCATCATCCGTATTATAAGTAAAACCAGATTGTTCTAATTTTCGAATCATTTCAATCATTTGCGGTATGAATTCAGTTGCACGAGGGTAATGATGTGCCGAAAAAATATTTAAAACTTTCAAATCATCAAAAAAAGCCTGAGTGAATTCATCAGTAAAATCAATCAATGAACGATTGTCTTCTTGTGAACGACGAATTGTCTTATCATCAATATCTGTAATATTCATAATATGTAATACTTCATAATTTGAAAATTCTAAATAACGCCTTAAAATATCTTCAAATAAGAATGCTCTCAAATTACCTATATGAGCAAAATCATATACTGTTGGCCCACAAGTATATAAAAAAACTTTCCCTTTATTAATAGGCTTAAATTCTTCTTTTTTTCTATGCAGGGTATTATAAAATTTCATTTTTCTCCTAATTTTGCTAAATTGACTATAGTTTGAATTAAATTAAAGAAATTCAAACCTGCAGCGTTTGCAGCTTTAGGCAATAAACTTGTAGAAGTCATGCCTGGCAAAGTATTTATTTCTAAAAAATAGTGCTCATTATTATCATTTATTCGAAAATCAATTCGCGAATAATGCCTACAACCTAAGGCTTTATGAATTTTTATAGCATCCATAGAAATATTTTTTTCAACTGAATCAGGCAAATCTGCAGGGACAACATATTCACACATACCTTCAACATATTTACAATCAAAATCATAAAAAGGATGAGATGGTCTAATATCTACCACTGGCAATGTATTGTCACCCAAAATTCCTACCGTCAACTCTCTTCCAGAAATATATTCTTCAATAATAACTTCATCACTAAAATTAAATGCACTATTTACGGCGCTCCCTAAATCATCTATTTTTTCAACAATTGAAAGTCCATATGTAGACCCCTCCTCAGAGGGCTTTACCACAATAGGAAAACCAAATTTAGAAAAATCATCATCCTGAACCCTAATATCAAATCCATCACTCCTTCTCATCAATAACCATCTTGGGGTCGTCATTCCTAATGAATGAGCAATTAATTTTGTAAGATTTTTATCCATAGCAATTTTACTAGCTTTTGCACCCGAGCCAGTATAAATTATATTATGTAAATCCAAATAAGCTTGAATTGTACCATTCTCACCATCACCACCATGCAAAGCGTTAAATACTAAATCAACATCCAATAAATCATTCAAGATAGAGCTTATGTGACCATTTAGATGAATTAAGTTTATTTCAAATTTTCCTGACAAGCTCTCTGCTATCGCCATACCCGTCTGCACAGATATTTTATGCTCTGAAGATACCCCGCCATATAAAACTGCAATTTTCATATTCTATTTTTTTCATTAATTTTAGAAATAAACCCAATACCAAATTGACCTTTCATAAAATAATACAAACCAATCAAGGTAAGAAAAATATATCCATATGCATGTGAAACTAAGGCAAAGGCATTTCCTTGAGCTGATGATAATCCAAATAAATCTACAATAGTAAATTTTATTGCAGCATGATAAGTGCCAATCATTCCAGGAGCTGCCGGCACTCCTAGCGCCAGATAAGAAAAAACTAAAATCATAAGAATTTGGATAAAATCTAAATTGAAATTAAATGCATACTGCAAAAAATAAATATTTAACAAATATATAATCCAAATTAATATACTCAATAATATGACTGGCAAAACTGCAGCAAATCTCATTGACTGAATCCCTAAAAATAATTCTCGAAGATGCTTTAAAAATCTAATTTCACTTTTCACATTTCTCATCAAAATTGAAATTAAAGACATGGAAATTATAATAACTAATAAAAAGAATATGACCCAAAAAATATTTTTAATTAAAAAAATATCATAAGTAGAAATTATAATTAAATATACAGCAATAATAATTAACGAAATTGTATCTATTGCCCTTTCAAGTATAATTGTACCTAAGACATAACTCTTAGACACCTCCCGATCCTTACTGACCATAAAAGCACGCATAAATTCACCTAAGCGTAATGGCAACACATTATTTCCAAAATGCCCCACCATTTCAGCCTTATATAAAGAAAAAACATCTAGTTCAGAAGAAGACTGAAATAAATATTTCCAACGAAAACTCCGCAACCATACTGAAACCCATAGCAAAAATGTAATCAAGACTAAATAGAACAATCTAATCTCATTAATTATGGATAAAAAAGATGATAATTGAAAATCTTTAAAAGCCCACCAAACACAAAAAGCACTTAACAGTATGCCTAGTATTGACCTTAAATTAAACAAAACATAACCTTAATAGAATGACAATTCATCTTAAATCAAAAATTTCAGTAGTATCTAACCCGACCGTCAAATCAATTGAATCTAATTTTGAAATTTCAATATTAGAAAATACATATCTATTTTGATTTATGGATAAAATAGAATCTAAAGAATTAGATTCTGAATTAAAAAATGAATGAATATCTTGCTTGAATCCAGGAATTTTAACTTTAAAACTTCCATTACTTTGTTTTTTAAATTTTAAAGACTTTATTTTTCTATATTTAGACCAAGAAAATAATAATTTTTCTAACTTTACGTCCTTATCTTGAATAAATATTTGATTAGTATTAGAATCATAACTTTTCCAAAATTTTCCATTTGAAATAACCGTTCTATCCCCCATCTCAAATCTAAATATTTTATTATAACCTAATGCTATCTTTACATATAAAACTTCATCTCTATTCTCATTTCGAGTCAAATTAAATGTGATCAATTTATTTTCATGCCTCAATAAATTCTTATTAATTTCTATCCATTCATTAAAAGCATTACCATATGAAAAATAAATAAATAAAAAACTGAAAAAAAATCTATTCATTAAATAGATTTTCTAAATAAGATTCGTCTACCAAAACATCTCTAGCTTTACTTCCACTATATCCACTAACAACACCCATTGACTCTAATTCATCTATTAATCTGCCTGCCCTACTATAACCAATCCTAAATTTCCTTTGTAATAAAGAAACTGATGCTTGCTGATTCTGAATCACCATTACTGCCGCATCATGCAAAAGCTCATCCCTATCATCATCAAAACTATACTCTCCTTCTTTCCTTTCTTTTCTAACTTCAGGGAAAATAACTTCTTCAGGTTTCGGTTGACTTTCAATATGATTCATTATTGCTTCGATTTCATCTAATGCTATGTATGCATTATGTAAGCGAAGAGGAGATGCCGTCCCTGGCAATAAAAACAACATATCC
>CAZQYT010000138.1:0-2400 GCA_964597475.1 uncultured bacterium
GATGTATACTATTTATAATTTCTCTTGCAATAATTATTTTTTGAATTTCACTCGTTCCTTCACCAATTTCAAGAATTTTAGCATCCCTAAAAAAACGCTCTACATTATATTCTTCAATATATCCATATCCTCCATGAATTTGGATGGCTTCAGTTGTAACTTTCATTGCCATTTTACTTGAAAATAATTTTGACATTGCTGCAATTTTAATAACATCTTTGTTATTATCTTTCAACCATGCAGCATGATAGGTTAATTGTTTTGCTGCCTCAATTTGCGTTGCCATTTCAGCTAATTTAAAACTAATTGCTTGGAAATTATGAATTTTTTTACCAAAAGCATCTCTTTCATTGGCATATTTTAAAGCTAAATTATATGCACCTTCTGCCGTTCCTAAAGCAAGAGCAGAAATAGATATTCTCCCTCCTGTTAAGGTTTGTAAAAAATGTTTAAATCCCTTCCCTGGTTTTCCTAATATATTTTCTTTGGGTATTTTCATTTTATCAAAATATACTGCTCTAGTATCAGAACCCTTCCATCCCATTTTATCTTCAGGAGGACCAATTTTCAAACCTTTTTGCCCTGACTCTACATATAGGGCTCCAATACCTTTATCCTTACCCTCTTGAATAATTTTACTTGTGAATATTATACATCCAGCATAACCAGCGTTTGTACAAAACATCTTTTGACCATTGACAATATAATAATCATCTTTAAGTTCAGCTGTAGTTTGAGTATTCCCTGCATCACTTCCTGCATTAGGCTCAGTTAATCCAAAAGCGCCTATCATCTCTCCTTTAGCTAATTTAGTTAAATATTTTTCTTTTTGTTTTTCTGTCCCAAAATAATGAAATGGACCTGTCCCTAAACTTGTATGAGCCATAAGAGTTGCAGCAGTAGAAACACATACTTTTGCAAGTTCATTAATTACAATAACAAGAGATATGGTATCCATGCCACCACCATTATATTTGGGGTCCCATGGAATTCCCATTAAACCTAAATCTGCTATTTTTTTTATAGATTCTTTAGGAAACATTGATTTACTATCAATCTCTTGTGCTAATGGTTCAAGTTCATTTTGAGCAAAATCTTTGACCATTTTTTGTAACAATAAATGTTCTTCTGTAAAATAAATCGAATCTATCATTGTGCTACCATTTTAATATTACTGATCCCCATTGAAATCCTGCTCCAAATGCAGCTAATATGATTATATCATTTTTTTTAATTTTCTTTTGTCCTAATGCTTCACTTAATGCAATGCCAACTGATGCAGCAGTTGTATTTCCATACTTATGAATGTTTGAAAAAATTTTATTTTCTGAAATATCTAATTTTTTTTGTACTGCTTGAGTTATTCTATTATTAGCTTGATGTGGAATTACAAGATTAATATCATCAAGAGACATATCATTATGTTCAATAGCTTCTAATATTACTTCTGGAAATCTCCTTACAGCATGTTTAAACACTTCTCTTCCATTCATATGAATATGATGATCTCTATTTTTTACATTTTCTGTAGAAATAATATCCTTGTATTTTGAACTAGGGAACTGCGTACCAAGTTGATTAACATATTTCCCCTCTGAATGTAAATGGAATGATAAAATCCCTTTATCTTCCTCAGTAGGGCAGATTAATGCTGCAGCTGCGCCGTCTCCAAAAAGAACAGCAGTACCTCTCCCTGCATCATCAAAATCTAATTGCGTTGTTTGTACTTCTGCTCCTATAACTAAAATATTTTTGTACGTTTGTGATTTAATGAATTGATCAGCAACAGATAAGGCATACACAAAACCGCTACATCCTTGTCTAATATCTAAAACTCCTACTGTATCTAAGCCCATTTTATCTTGAAATATTGCTCCCGATCCAGGAACAAAATAGTCTGGCGTAGATGTTGCAAAAATAACAAAATCTATCTCATTTTTATTTAATTTAGATTTTTCTAAAAGCTTTTCTGCTGCTTTTGTTGCAAGATCAGCAGGCCCAATATTTTGAGTCCCCACTGAATGTCTTTGATGGATTCCTGTTCGTGTTCTAATCCATTCATCTGATGTATCCATAACCTTTGAAAGATCTTCATTAGTTATAATTTTTTCAGGAACATAAAATGAAATATTTTTTATATAAGCATTCATAAATTTGAAAATTGAGATTATCCTATAAGCCGAATTCTGTAACTTAAAAGTTAGTAACTATTCATCTAGATCAAGCTTCACAGCTTGATTCAAGCGATCTACCCATCAATTATGCGGACAACACATGATTTTTTGATCTTGCTCCAAATGGGGTTTACAAAGCTAATATTATTTCAAATATTACTGGTAGTCACTTACACTACCGTTTCACCCTAACCTTAAAAAGGCGGTATACTTTCTCTTGCACTTT
>CAZQYT010000138.1:2410-4444 GCA_964597475.1 uncultured bacterium
CCTACCTATAAATAGGCCCTCTTATTAGGCGGCATTTTTGTCCTGCGGAGTTCGGACTTTCCTCTTTTTTAAAAAGCAGTTACTTAGATAATCTCAATTTTTAATTTTCTTCATTATTATCAAAATAAAGATAAATTCCACAATCTGGACAAAGAAATAATTTATTTCCTTTTTTTATATCTAATAGTAATTGGTCAGGCAAACTACTATAACAATTATCACAAGACCCCCTAGATATAGATTCTAGAATTGATCCTGAATTATTGTCCACATATTGTTTTAAAAAAGCTTTATCTTTTATATCTTTTAAAATTTTATTTTTTTCTTTTAGTAATGTATTTTCTTCTGTTTTAGTCTCTACACTGACAACATTTAATTCTTCTCTATTAGAATTTAAACTTTCTTCCATTTTACTAATTTTTTCTTCAAAATCATTTTTTGATTCTTCATTTTCTTTTATTTCAGCATTGATATTATTAATTGATTTTAAAAGTTCTTTATTTTTTTCTTCAATATGATCTATTTCTTTTAATAAAGCATCATACTCTTTATTACTTTTTACTTGAAAAATTTGTTTATTATATTTTTCTATTAAATCTTTATATTCATTAATATTTAAATCAATTGATGATTTATCATTTAATAAATCTTCAATTTTGTTAACTGATAATAAAATTGATTCTTTAATTTCTTTAATTTTAATTTCTTTCTCATTAATCAATGATGGAAGTTCACCCTTGCTTTCATGTATTAAACCTAATCTTTTATCAATTTTATGTAAATTAATTATTAATTTTGTATTTATTTCCATTATAATCCATTTAATTATTAGTGTAATTTAAATCTATTAATATACAATAAACAAGGAAGTCAATGATTGGAACATTTTATTACAAATTGTAAATTATAAAAGTTATTTAAAATTAATTATTAAAAGTTTAAACTAAATATTATGATTTTCAACCCTATTGATATTTTAATTGTTATTTTTGTATTGATACTATCATTTTCAACATATAATGATGGCCTTATAAAAAATATTAGTAAAACTATAAATTTATTAATATCAATTATTCTTACAAACCTAGTTATAACAAATTTATCGATCCAAGTTCATTATTTGAAAAAAACTTCTGACATATTTTATTTATCAACTTACTTGTTAATTTTTATAATACTTATGTTGCTACTTGGATTTATTTTTGAGCTGATTATTGAACAATTAGATTCATTAAAAATTTCTAAAATATTAGATATTTCTACAGGTATTACAATAGGAATAATAAAAGGATTTATACTAATTACTTTTTTAATTTTTATTTTTGATACAATCCCCTCAATAAGTCAAAAATCAAGAAATACAATTTATAATAAGTTTGAATCCAATTCTATTTTATTTAAGCCTTGCAATAATTTAAAAGAAATATTATTTAATAATTATTAAGAATGAAAAAACTAGATTTGCATGGAATAAAACATGAAGAAGTTGAAGATTTAGTTACCTGTTTCATTAACAGTAATTTTAATAAACTTCCAATAGAAATTATTACAGGGAATTCTGCAGATATGCAACAGATAATTAAAAAAATTATCCAATCTTATAAATTAAAAATAGAACCAACTAATTACATCAATTTAGGATCTTACATAATTTCAAGAGATAAATAATATAAATTGAAAAGAAATAAAAAAAGTCCCTTAAAATAAGGGACTTTTTTTTATCCGACAGGAAATACTAACTTTTAATCTTTACTGCTCTTTACTACTATTTTTTCCACCAGGTTACTACTAAAATTAGTGCAACCAGACCTGCTAATCCACCATCTCCAATATTGCCCATTAAAACACCAATACCAGCAATAACACCAAATATGTCATTCCAAATAATACCTGTTAGAATTCCAAAAACTATTAGTGCTTTAAGAAGATCGGTTAAATCATTAAGCCATGTGGTAATATTAGCCATTGCTTTTTTCATTAATTGCCTCCAATTATATTTAATTTGTATTTATGGGTGGCATTAAATGCCACCCA
>CAZQYT010000139.1:0-4391 GCA_964597475.1 uncultured bacterium
AATACATCCACATCTTAGCATACATCCTTTAGAAGGGATATCATTAAACTTTGAATCAAATAAAAAATTTGATGACTTTAAAATCAATTTAGCTTTCAATTTTGGTAAAAATACAGTCTATTCTTCAAGTGCAATTAATTCAAATAATGAAAATAAAAACGGAATGGGTTTCTATTCAGATACTCAACAACAAAAAAGTTTTTTCAATCAAAAAGCAAAAGGTCATAAAAACTATGTAAGGATGAATCTATCTGGGCTTTTCATAGAAGAAAATCCATATGAGCCACCTTTTAGCTTAAATTTCAATATCAATCCATTTTCAGGGAAACAAGAAAAAGGTACTCAACTTAGAACATGGTTAGAAGAAATAGATAAATTAAGCAATAGTGATGATTGCGATGGTCTCATAATTGACATAGGTGAAGTTAAAGCAGGTTTTGCAAAAAGAGGAGAAATTTATTCTGCTTTGGAAAGGTTCAAGGCTACTGGAAAACCTTTAATCGTATATTCTAAATATGGAATATCAAATAAAGATTATCATCTCATATCCATGGCAGATGAAATATATCTTAATGAACTTACAGGTATCGAGGATTACTTGATACCTTATTAATTGTACCTGAAGTTTTCCGAGTCAATTTTGATGGAAAATCCTATAAGACAGCTGCCGATCCATTGCTAAATAAAAAAATGTCCAATGAAATGAGAGAAAACTATGGAGAACTATTAAGTGATTGGTTTGAAATATTTATTCAAGACATAGCAAATGGTAGGAAATGGGACCTTGGAAAAACACAAAACATCATTGATAATGGCCCCTATTTTAAAGCCAGAGATGCAATTTCTTCAGGATTAGCTGATAGTGTAATGTACCCAGATCAATTTGAAGACTACATCAAATCATTAAATGATAAAAAAACAACCATTACCAAATTTGATAAAATTGATAAGTCAGAATACTATGTCCATGAATGGGCCCCTAAAAAGAAAGAAAAAATTGCTATCATTTATGCCGTAGGCGGAATTATTTCTGGAGAAAGTAATCCTGGACCTGCTGGTTCTTCAAGAATGGGCGATAAAACAATAATGAAAGCAATTAAAGCTGCTAGAGAAGATAAAGATATTAAAGCAATAGTACTCCGAATTGATAGCGGGGGTGGATCTGCCCTTGCCTCAGATCAAATGTGGAGAGAAGTCATAAAAACAACAAATGAAGATTCATCTAATGTAAAACCTTTTATCGCTTCAATGTCTGATGTAGCGGCATCAGGAGGATATTACATTGCTTGTCAAGCAGATACGATTGTCGCACATCCTGCAACAGTTACAGGATCCATTGGAGTAATTGGACTTAGATTAAACATGAGCAAACTTCTTAATAAATTTGGCATTACTAGTGATATTATAAAAAAAGGAGAATATGCAGACTTTGGATCAGGAAGTCGTTTAATTAAAGATAAAGAACGAAAAAAAATTCAAGCTAGCATTAATGACACTTATGAATTATTTAAAAACAGAGTCATTGAAGGTCGAGATGACATGCCAGAAAATGCGAATCTAGATGATGTAGCAATGGGAAGAGTTTTTACTGGAAAAAGAGCTGCAGATGATATATCCATTCCTTTAGTCGATATCAAAGGGGGTTTCCATGATTCCATTGAACTTGCAAAAACTGCTGCTGGAATGGAAATAGATGATGAAATTGACATAGTTGAGTTTCCAAAACCTAAAGACCCATTCATGGAATTATTCAAACAATCAAACTCAAAAATGAGTACCTTTAATTCAATTAAAACAATGCTACCTAGTGAATTATCAGAACATCTTGAAATATTAGACATGTTGCCTATCATGATGGATGATGACATGCAAATGATAATTCCCTATGAAATCAACATAAAGTAATACAATCTCGTTACAAAAAATTGATCTTCATCACTTGTAAATTTGATTGATTTCGTGTAAATTTAATCATGAATTTTTTAGTTACAATTTTTACACTATTTTTTTGCACCATAAATGCTCAAGATAGAAGCTTAATTTTTACTACAGGAGCACCATTAGGTACCTGTACATCGACATCAAACCCATGTAACACTGATGCTGATTGTACATTAGGTAATTTATGTGAGCCACCAGAGTACCATACAATAAACAACACATATTCACTAAGCGATAGAATCTATGCAGAACAAGACATGGCGCTTGAGGCACTAAAAATATATGCAGAAGCCATTTCAGAAACCGCCAATGTAAAAGTGATTTTAAATTCTGATGAAAATGGTATTCCTGGTGAAGAAATCTTTTCTTGGGATATTGATGTAGTACAAGAAAATCATAATAACAATTATTTTTTAATTATAACTACAGATGAATGCATATACCTAGATGAAGGAAATTACTATTGGATAACGCTCCATGCCATAGATACAACAACTGAAATTTCTTGGTATTATTCAAATAATTCAACTTTTACATATTCAACCAGTTCTAATTTAGGAGCAACTTGGGAACCTGCCATGGTTGGGAATTGTGGATCACTATCAATATGGGCAGAATATATATATGAACCTGAAGTAAATGATGAGATAATAGGAGATTTAAATACTGATGGAGGAGTCAATGTCCTTGATGTTGTATTGTTAACTAATGCGATCTTATCAGGAAATTCAATCCCAGGTGGTGACATTAATGATGATGGTGGATATAATGTTTTAGATGTAGTGACTCTTGTCAACATTGTATTAAATGGTTCATCACAAGAACAATTACCAAACTGGGAATATGTAGACATCAATCCTAATTCTTCATTTTATAATGGACTGGTAGGTCCAAACATATTTAATGGTAATGTATCGATTTATTATTTTGGAAAAGCTGGCTGAAGTACATGCAGACACCGGTTCGGTGTTTTAAATGACATGTTTCTAGAACTACAGGGAGAAGGTTACACTGAAATAAATATGGCTGGAATCAATGGCTTCCAATATTTAGACAATGATTATCACTGCATGATATGTGATACTCCAGATGAATGCTCAAGTTGTGATGAAGAAAGAATATTACCTTGGGTACAAGACATTGATGATGATGATGGTGATGGAATTTGGGATGATTTTGGAGCTGATGGACTTCCAAACACAGGTGATTTAGGTGAAGGTGATGGAATACCTGATGAAACTTATGGTGATGTATGGGAAAGTTGGGATATTAATCTAAGAGATCTTGTAATACTTGATAGATCGGGGAATTACATGGCAAAAATAAACCTTACTTCTTTCAATCCTGATCCAACAGCTCTTGGTGAATGTACTGACAATTATCAAACAATCAAGCAAATCATCCTTAATCTTTATTAATTTCCCTTTATAATCTATCAACTTAATTATACTTGCTAAGTTTAAATTAATAATCATAAAATAAATGATTGATATTTAATCTATTTCACATAAATCATAGATTAACTATCTAAATTAATTAATAAGGAGATATATATGTTAATAGGTAAGACTGCACCTGATTTTACTGCAACAACCGTCATGCCTGATAATAGTTTTAAAGATATTACATTATCTGATTATCAAGGAAAAAAAGTTGTATTATTCTTTTATCCTTTAGATTTTACTTTTGTTTGACCATCAGAACTAATCGCTTTCAATAATCGAATTAATGATTTTGAAAAGCGTAACACCCAAGTTTTGGGTTGCTCAGTTGATTCACAATTTTCTCATTTAAGATGGAAAGAAATGAATGTAAATAAAGGTGGCATCGGAAATGTAAAGTACCCATTAATTTCAGATCTAAATAAATCAATTGCTAGATCCTACGATGTACTATTAGGGGCTAAACCTGCTACAGTTTTATTAGAAGATGAAGAAATTGAAACAACAATTGAAGGAAACGTTACTTTACGCGGTTCTTTCCTAATTGATGAAAAAGGTTTAGTTCGCCATGCTGTCCTAAATGATCTACCGCTTGGGAGGAACATTGATGAGATGCTTAGAATGATTGATGCTCTTGCATTCCATACTGAGCGTGGAGATGTTTGTCCTGCAAATTGGAAAGAAGGGAAAAAAGCAATGAATCCATCTGATGATGGAATGAGATCATATATGGCTGAAGAAGCTAATAATCTTTAAAAAGGAGACATAATGGAACTATTACACCCTATATTTAAATGGCTACATATCATCGCTGGAATAATGTGGATTGGACTTCTTTACTTTTTTAATTTCATAAATGGCCATGTTGCAGCAACCATGGATGGAAATACAAAAAAGAATGTTTTTCCAGAATTAATGCCAAGAACACTATATTGGTTTAGATGGGGAGCCGCATGGACCTGGGTAACAGGGCTTGTACTTATGTATGTTATTTTCTGGCAGGGTAGT
>CAZQYT010000140.1:0-4377 GCA_964597475.1 uncultured bacterium
TACATAGCTTTCTGCAATCTCAAAAACTTCATCAGCAGAAGCATCATAATATTGGAAACCAAGTACGTCACCAGCAGAATTACTACGAACTTGTACTTCATATACAGTAGTACCTTGATATGGGCCAAATGTAGGAGTAAGTTGCACGCCAAGACCTCTAACATTGCCATTTCCATCAAGTACGGCTAGCTGATCACCAGCTTCACCCAATTGACTACCACCTTCATCTATTACGATGGCACCTGCAATGGTTGCAATGAACTCATATGCACCAGGATCATCCTGCCAATCAGGACAATTCTCAGCTATACCACCACACACACCAGCACAATCTTCCGTTGCAGAGCCCCCACATTCACCATTACAATCCTCAGAAGCAGAACCACCACAAACACCATTACAATCAGCACCAGCTTCACCACAATCCAGCTCAGCACAATCACCAATGCTTATGTCATAAAAACCACCAGCCCAAGTACCAAGAGCAATTACTTCATCTATAAGACATGCTTCATTCAATGTAGGAGCATATTCTAAATTAGTAAGTACGCCACTTCCTGCAGGAAGCTCAGCACCCTCAATGCTAAATCCTAGAACCATTGAATTTACGCCTGTTGAAACAGAAAAACCATTATCAGCAGCAATACCGCCAGAAGTGCCTAAAAGCTCTACTCCAGTTACGTTAAATTGAAATCCTGATACTGGGATCGTATTATCAATTAAAATTTCCATGTTTCCATCTGAAACAGAGCCTATGCTAACTCATCCAGAACCAGCACATCCACCACCGCCACATACACCACAAACATCAACTTCTGCGCCACCACCACATTCACCATTACAATCTTCTACGTTGCCATCACAATCACAAGCACCATCTGCAATACCATCACCATTACAAACACCACACTCATCATACTCACCTACGCAATCATCTACGTCATCACAAATATCATCACCATCTTCATCATCACAAGCATCATCAATGGTTACACAATTCCCATCAAATGGCACCTCTAAAGATGAACCGCCTTGACCAGATACAATGACCCCATCCATGCACGCATCACCAACACCATCAATATCCAAGGTTGTAAGTACACCACTACCAGCAGATATGAATGATCCAGAAAATGAGAAACCAAGAACCACGTTATTACCAGTAGATACGGTAAAGCCAGCAGCTTCTGCATCACCACCACTAGCACCAGTTACATCAACGCCAGTTATTCCAAATTGGAAACCATATATGTCATAATTACAATCATAAGACACGTCCAAACCACCATCATCATTGGCTGACAAGGAGAATACTCCATCCCAACCATCAGCTGGACAATCTTCTTCACTACATACAATCTCTCCACCATCACAGTAATACTGAGGACCAGAACCACCGCATACGCCACACTCATCAACCTCTGCATTACCACCACAATCCCCATTGCAGTCATCTGCAAGACAACTTCCATCATCTACCGTAGCTTCTGGATCATAGTTACATGCACCCATATCCATGCACCCAAAGACATCATCTCCACCTCCAGACGTACCACCACCTATGTCCACACAATCACCACTATCATTGACAAGAGGACTACCACCCACGCCAGATATGATGGCATCACCTATACAAGCCTCACCTTCACC
This sequence comes from uncultured bacterium, assembly GCA_964597475.1. Classification (GTDB taxonomy): domain Bacteria; phylum Fidelibacterota; class Marinisomatia; order SCGC-AAA003-L08; family D37C17; genus JAYZCM01. Next base: position 1,651 of record CAZQYT010000140.1, read on the forward strand.
TTCAAGCGCAAGGACTGTTAAAATTCCACTACCAGCAGGAATGAACGTACCAGAAAATGAGAAACCAAGGACGGTATTATTACCAGTAGAAGTAGAAAAACCATTAGCATCAGCATCACCACCACTAGCACCATTAACCGTAACACCTGTTACAGGAAATTGAAAACCATATATGTCAGCACTACTCTCATACCCTACTTCTCCACTTGCATCTAATTGCAATTGCGTAACAACAGTACAAGATGAACCATCGCCACCACATACGCCACATTCATCTTCACCTATGGTACAATTTCCATCACAATCATAATTTTCATCAGCATAATCACAAACATCTTCATACCACCAATTTTGATATGAATCAGGTGCTTGAGATGAGATATTTACTTCATCATCATAGTTACAACCTTCATCATTCATGCAACCAACTACAAAACCAGTACAAGTAGCATAATCATCAGCGCATGAATTTTCAATGCAAGCATTACATTCATCTGGATCAACTACCGTTGAACCATTTTGTGGAACACATGCAGGATAACAATTATCAATGGTACATGTACCAAGATCACCATGGCAATCCAAACAATCACTTCCAATGACATCCCATTGCAAGTCAACAAGGCAACCAACTATTTCCGCTGGCCCATATAAACTTCCGCCTGGCCCACCTGAGCTTACGGCATTACCCGTACAATTAGTTGTAGCTTGTAAAATGACTTGGAAATTATTAATCCAATCATAATAAGTATTATTTTCATTCATGAATGCCATATCCATGTCAGTACAAACTCCAATGCAAGAAGTACCATCGCCGTTACAAACACCACAATCATCCTCTACGGCATCACCTCCACACGTGCCTGCGCAATCTGAAGGCTCACCATCAGAAATACACTCACCGTCTTCACAATATTCAGTCGTACAAATATCTCCATCATCAACACACACCACACCATCACAAGGATCACTAATCAAGCCCACGCAATCACCTATGTTGATTTCATAAAAACCGCCCTCCCAGTCACCAAGAGCTAAAATTTCATTTGTAATGCAAGACTCATCATCAACAGCATTAAATGCCACATTAGTTAATACGCCATTTCCTGCAGGTATGGCCGTACCTAACATGCTAAACCCTAAAACCATTCCAGTTTCATTATTGGAAACCTCAAATCCAGCATCAGCAGCCCTACCTCCAGAACATGCATTACCACCCAATTCTACGCCTGTCAATTCAAATTGAAAACCAGTTATTGGCATGGTATTATTCATGATGATTTCCATGCTACCATCCATGACCGCACCTATGGTAAGTTCAATGCCATTCCAACAACTTTGACCATTACCATTACAAATGCCACAATCATCATATTCACCCACGCAATCATCTACATCATCACAAATGTCATCTGAATCAACATCTGCACAAGGAATCGCATAAGAAACAGTCAGGCAATCTACGATCTCATTACCAAGGTCTGCACCATTTTGGCCAGATAATACTAAACCATTAAGACAAGCAGCGCTTGCATCACCCTCAACTTGCAATGTAGTCAAAATACCACTACCAGCATCAACATATGCACCAGAGAATGAAAAACCAAGCACCGTATTATTGCCAGTTGAAGTAGTAAAACCAGCAGCACCAGCAGCACCGCCACCAACAGCCAACACATTAACACCACTTACGTTAAATTGGAAACCATATATGTTTGCATCACTACTATAGAATACATCAACCTGACTAACCTCTCCAGGACATTCAGAATCATCACAAACAAAAGATCCATCTGAACATGCATGAGAAGGCCCATCACCATCACACACGCCACATTCATCAAATTCCAAACCACTATTAGGTACACCATCACAACCAGCACAAGAATCGTAATCATTGCATGGTCCACATGGGCCAGGACAAGCACTACCATCACCATTCGGCTCACCACAACAGTCTGCACAGGCAGTATTATCTCCACCACACACATTACAATCATCTATTACCAACCCTCCATTACATGTACCTGCACAATCATATTCACCTACACAATCATCATCATAATCACATATGCCATCATCATCATCATCATAACAAATGGGTGCATCATAATGGATTGTAAGACAATCCTCTATATTTACATCCAATCCATTTGCATCAGGGTCAGATACAACAAGATTAGAAAGACAAGGACTACCTTCACCTTCATATTCCAAACTAACAAGTATGCCAGCTCCTGCAGAAATGGTTGAACCAGTCAAACTAAAACCAACCACATTATTTGACTCACTACTAGATGAAACGGTAAAACCAGCTTCTTCTGCCGCACCACCAAAAGCATTTAATAAAGCAAGATCACCATCAACATGGAATTGAAAGCCTGCGATGTCAGATTCACTATCATAAAGAACATCAACAGTATTGGTTGGAGCATCAAATTCCACGCAATCACCTATGTTGATTTCATAAAAACCACCTTCCCAGTCACCAAGGGCTAAAATTTCATTTGTAATGCAAGACTCATCACCAACAGCATTAAATGCCACATTAGTTAATACGCCATTTCCTGCAGGTATGGCCGAACCCATCATGCTAAACCCTAAAACCAATCCAGTTTCATTATTGGAAACCTGAAAGCCAGCATCAGCAGCTCTTCCTCCAGAACATGCACTACCACCCAATTCTACGCCTGTCAATTCAAATTGAAAACCAGTTATTGGCATGGT
>CAZQYT010000141.1:0-4365 GCA_964597475.1 uncultured bacterium
AAACGTGTAAAGAGTCGTATTTGAAAGTAGGTCGTCCTGATTTGTATTCTGATAGCATGGTTCATTATATTTCAGATGATCAATTTGCTTATACTGCTGGCGTTAATGGTATCATGGTAAGAGAAAAGCCTGCAGCATGTTTTTATCAGGGTAAATTTTATGCAGAATCATTGATTTTAGCTGAAACAGGAAATTCAATAGGTGCAATTCAAGTTGCAGGTACAGGTTCTGCTTCTCAAATACCTTTTTTTGTTACAGCTTGTGATTATACATTGATTGGAGAAGAATTTTTTACTGCTAGCGCATATTTATCCAAGAAACCTGATTTGATAGGATGTATTAAAGGACAGGATATTGTTAAACTATTTGTTATGATTTCCATGATTGCAGTTGTCATATTAAATGGATTTTTTCAAGCAGGATGGATTGATTTAGATATTTTGAAAGTATTGTCAAATTAATTATGTTATTAAAACGTCACATACCTTTGTTAATTGTCATTGTTGTAGGATTGTTGACTTTATTTGGCCATTTTATTAACAACGCTTCTGTTAATGATTTTGTTAAAAATATTGCAACTGAATGGTTTGATATAATTGCTTCTTTTGCAATTTTCCTTGGTGCTTTAAATATGATGCAATTACATGTTCAGAAAATTGTTAATAAAAAGAAAAATTGGCAATATAGCTCTCTTGCAGTTATTGGTTTTGCATTTGCAATTTTTGCAGGTTTTTTCTTTAGAGGTGCAAATTTCATTGAAATTAATAATATTAAAGAGGGGAAATTAATTTCAGTTTCAGAATTAATTGCTGAAGAAGTTGATGAGGAAAATTCCAATTTAATTTTAAATAATATTTTAACGACTGATGGTAGTTATAAAATTGATAAAATTTTTATTACAAAAAGAAATGCAGAGTTGTTTATGGATAAATTAGCATTATATGTAGATGACATGGAATTAAAGTCCACGGATTGGGGAGCACATGTGCAAACAGAAGGATCGCTTTTTTATTGGATGTTTTTTAAAATGTTAAATCCTCTTTCAGCAACAATGTTTGCATTATTAGCATTTTTTGTTGCTTCAGCTTCATATAGAGCTTTTAGAATTAGAAATTTTGAAGCAACATTACTTTTAGTAGCTGGAATCATTTTAATGTTGGGTCGTGTACCAATTGGAAGTTTAATTCCATGGTGGATAGTAAGTATTATGTTAGTATTCGGATTTGGTGCAATTTTAGCTCCTTTCATAAAAGAACGAAAAATTTTATTTGGTTTTGTTAGTTGCGGAATTTTGTTTATGATTTCTTTGGGTATTTTGTTAGGCTGGAATCATCAAGCACCTTCAATATTATCAATTCCAGCCATACAAGGATGGATTTTTGATTATCCTACTGCTGCAGGATCAAGAGCATTGATGATAGGTATTGGGCTTGGCATAGTTGGTACGTCATTTAGAATTATTTTAGGAATTGAACGCTCGTTTCTTGGTGATTAATAATGGATAGATTGAAAAAGATATTTATAATGTTAGGATCTTTAGATAGACGCGCAATATTTATTATTGTTGGATTATCTGTTCTTATTCCTCTAATAAAACCTGCGTGGGTGTCCTTACCGATAGTAATTAAATCAAATTCTCAAAAAGTATTTGATGAGATTGAAGCACTTGAAGAAAATAGTAAAGTTTTAATGTCATTTGATTATGGCCCTAGTACAATGCCAGAAATTCATCCAATGTCAATTGCATTGCTTCGTCATATGTTTTCAAAAAATATAAAGGTTTATGGGTTGGCGTTATGGCCGGATGGAAATTTTATGTCTACTGATGCATTTTCTCAAGTTGAAAATGATTTTAATATTTCATATGATGATGATTATATCAACTTAGGTTATAAGCCTGGTGGCGAGGCAGTTATTCAAGGCTTAACAGCAGATATAAGAGTTAAGTACAAATCAGATCTTCTAGGTAATAACATTGATGACTTAACAATGATGATAGGTGTTAACAAGTTGCAGGATTTTGATTTTGCAGTTAGTTTATCTGCAGGTGACCCTGGTTCAAAACAATGGGTTCAGTTTGGATCAGATCCATCTGGTTTGCCATTTACAACAGGATGTACTTCAATTCAAGTTACTGATATAATACCTTATGTTGAAAATAATCAAATAAGAGGCATTTTAGAAGGCATGCCTGGGGCTGCTGAATATGAAAAGTTAGTTGAAACGAAATTAACTAAGATGAATATTCATCTGGTCCCTGGTAAAGCATCAAGCATGATGTCTGCCCAATCTATAGCCCATATAATGATAGTTTTATTTATAATATTGGGAAATATTGCTTATTTTATAAAAAGAAAAGATGAGGCAAAGTAATTTATGCTTTCTTTAGAAATATTTGGAGCTTGGGTTGCAGTCTTACTTACATTATGCATATTAAGTTTTCTTTATTCGGATAATCCATTTTATAAGGCTGCTGAACATTTATACATAGGTTTATCTGCAGGCTATGCTCTTGTGATGGCTTTTTGGACAGGTGTACGGCCTAATTTGTTTGGTAGACTATGGCCAGAAATTTCAGATAAATCAGATGGCTCTATGATTCATACATTATGGTATTATGTGTATGATTTTTTAAATTTAATTTCAACATGTTTTGGTTTATTTGATAGAAGTATTTTTCCTGAAGGAGGGATTCCGGATTACCATGAAATAAAATTAATTTATTTAATTCCACTTGTCCTTGGTATTTTTATGCTTTTGCGATTATTTCCAAAAATTGGTTGGCTGGCTAGATGGGCAATAGCATATATAGTGGGAATGGCTGCAGGTTTGCGTTTCTATGGATATTTAAATTCAGACATAATTGTTCAAATCCAAGCTACGACAATAGATTTTAATTTAGATTGGATGGGGATTTTAAATGGTATCATATTATTTATTGGGACTTTGACAGGCTTGATTTATTTCTTTTTTTCTACTGAGCATAAGGGGTCGATTGGTACATTGAGTAGAATAGGGATTTATTTTTTAATGATAAAATTTGGTGCATCATTTGGTTATGCAGTCATGGGACGTATTTCGTTATTAATTGGAAGGATTGATGAATTGAAACAATTTAGTACAAGTGAATATCATTTTGCTACACCAATTCTTTCTTTGTTAATTATCATTTGTTTAGCTATTTGGAGCTATTCTTCAAAAAAAGAGACTCAAGAAGAACTAATTTAATTATTGATAGTTTTAATTAAAAAAGTCTTATTTAAAAATTAATAAATAAAATTTAGGAGTTTAATTATATGGAAGAATTATTAAATCAATTAGGCATAAAAAGAGAAAACCATGGAGCTTGTATGGGGGCTGGAAAGTGGTTTGATACAATGGACTGCGGAAAATTAGATTCATATAATCCTGCAGATGGAAAATTAATTGCTTCAGTATATCAATGCAGTGAAGATGATTATGATAGAGTTATTACAGAATCAATAAAAGTTTTTAGAGATTGGCGCATGGTTCCTGCTCCGATTCGTGGCCAATTGATTAGAGAAATGGCCGATGAATTGAGAAAAAATAAGGATGTTTTAGGAAGTTTAGTTTCTTTGGAAATGGGAAAGATTAAGACAGAGGGTGATGGTGAAGTTCAAGAAATGATTGACATTGCAGATTTTGCAGTTGGGCTTTCTAGGCAATTATATGGATTGACAATGCATTCTGAACGTACTAAGCATCGTATGTATGAACAATGGCATCCATTGGGTATTGTAGGTGTGATTTCAGCGTTTAATTTCCCTGTAGCTGTTTGGGCTTGGAATGCTTTTATCGCTGCGATTTGTGGAAATGTAACTATTTGGAAACCTTCCTCTAAAACTCCATTATGTGCCATCGCTGTTCAAAATATTTGCAATGATGTGCTTATTCGAAATGGATATAATGGTATTTTTAATTTAATAATAGGTAGAGGTTCTACAATTGGTGAAAAATTCATTCATGATGTTCGTGTCCCTATGATATCGGCTACTGGTAGTACTAGAATGGGTAAGCGTATTGGTCAAGTAGTAGGTTCAAGGTTAGGAAAAACAATTCTTGAATTAGGTGGAAATAATGCTATAATAGTAGATGAAACTGCTGATATGGACATGGTAGTTCCTGCGATATTATTTGGTGCTGTTGGTACAGCGGGTCAGCGTTGCACGAGCACTCGAAGGATTATTGTTCAAAAAAATATAGCAGAATCATTAATAGAAAAATTAAAAAATGCTTATTCTCAAATACAAATTGGTAACCCCTTAGATGCAAATACTTTAATGGGGCCACTTATTGATCAAGCTGCTATAGATGATTATTTCAATGCAATTAAAAAAATTAAGG
>CAZQYT010000142.1:0-4355 GCA_964597475.1 uncultured bacterium
CACAATCTTCAACATTTCCATCGCAATCACAATCACCATCAGGTATTCCATTGCCATCACAAACACCACACTCGTCTTCAGCTGAAGAACCGCCACATACACCAGCACAATCAACATCAGCAGTACAATTGCCATCACAATCAAAATTTTCTTCTGGATAATCACAGCTACCATCATCCATGGTTGCATCCATGTCATAATTGCAAGCACCCATATCCATACATCCATATACATCGCCACCACCAGAACCATCAAAATATTCAAATGGCAATGCTTGACCAGATACATCTGAAATAATTATGTTAGACAAACCTGTAGCATCTCCATCCATCTCTAATTCTACCATGGTGCCACAACCGCTAAAACTTTGACCACTCAATGAAAAACCAAGAACAGTTGCGCCACCTGAAGAAATCATGAAACCTAAAGCACCAGCATCACCACCAGAAGCACTCACTACTGAACCACCATCCACATCAAATTGAAAGCCCGCAATGGAAGAAGTAGAATGATATAAAATAGAACCACTAGCAGTCACATGTATGCTATGATCTGGCATGCTGCATGCATCACCATCCCATCCATCATCTCCGCCACCAGTCGTATCACCACCATCGTCATAAGTAAAACCCATGTCTGATCCCGTTGGATCAGATATTACAATACCACTAAGTCCAGAAGGAGTTCCAGATAAATCAAGAACAACCATGACACCTTCTCCAGAAGGTATGGTTGTTCCTGCAAGTGAAAAACCAAGTGCAGTAGTTGCACTAGCAGACACCATAAATCCCGAATCACCAGCAGCGCCACCAGATGCTGAATTTATAGTTGCATCATCAACGTTAAATTGAAATCCACCTATGTCGCCATCACTAGAATAATTAACATTCCATGTCCCATCACCATTATCTTCAAGAGAAAGAGTATTTGCAAACAACATGCTGCTAATTAATAAAGTAAAATTTGTAATTATTTCTGCTTTCAGTTTCATTGAGTTATTCCTTCGTTTAGTTTTTCATATTTTGATTAAATTTATTATCATGAAAATACATTTAGTGTGATGGGCATCAAACCATTTTAAATAAAAAAATAAATTTATTTTAGAAACAAAAAACCCTTCCAAAAAAATATTTTCATCATCATTAAAATTATATTGAGCTCCTTAATAAAGTAGCCCAAAAAAATTTCAAGATCTCTCATTTTATAACAGAAAAAGAAACCTCCTCGTCAAAAAAAATATCTCTCGACGTACTTAAATATACTAATCTTGAGTTTTTTATTCCTAAAAAAAAAATATTACAAAATGTATTTATGTGATCCATGTCACAAAAAACAATACTTTTATGCTAATATCTTCGATTGCTAAAAAAATTTTTCAATAAAAAACTACAAGACTCATCAAGAATCCCCCCTTTAACTGATGCTTGATGTTTAAATCTTGGATCATTGCAAATTTGATACAAAGAGCCACAACAACCTTCTTTTTCATCAAATGCACCAAAACCAATAAATTTTAATCGAGAATTAACAATTGCACCAGCACACATTGGACATGGTTCTTTCGTTACATATAAACTACATTCCAAAAGACGCCAATTCTTTATGGTATTTGCTGCAGACGTAATGGCTATGATTTCGGCATGTGCCGTAGGGTCATTTAAAGTTTCACACTGATTATATCCTCGACCAATAACCTTGTCATCTTTAACTACAATGGCTCCAATTGGCACTTCTTTTTCATTAAAAGCTTTTTCAGCCTCTCTTAAAGCTACCTTCATCCAATTTTCATGGTTATTTATATTAATGTTCATTATTGATTTATTATATTTAAAATATTACAAGCCATCAAGCCTGCCGTTTCCGTCCTTAATCTGGACTCACTCAATGATATGCAATTAAAACCACTATCTAATGCATCAATAATTTCTTGTTCAGTAAAATCACCTTCAGGCCCTATCATGACGCAGTAATCATCATTAGTTTTACAAACTTTTGATAATTTTTCTACATCCCCATGTCCTAAATAACCAACATACTTATGATTATTATTGCATGTTTTTAAAAAATCCTCATAATCAATAAATTCATTTATAAATGGCAAAAACGCCTTTAAACTTTGCTTCATTGAAGAAATTGCTCTTTTTTTGATTCTATCAATTTTTATGTTTTTTCTTTCAGTTCTTTTAGTTTGTAAAAAACTAATTTCTTGAATTCCAATTTCTACAGCTTTTTCTACAAACCATTCCATTCTATCATGACTCTTAGTAGGTGCAATGGCTATGTGAATATGATGATTTGGTTTTTGATAATTTTCTTTTTCTTCCATGACTTTTAACATGCAATTACTTACATCACCTTCTTCAATTACAGTTGAAAAAAGAGAACCTAAGCCATTAACGACAAAAATATTATCACCTTGCTTTTTCCTTAATACTTTCAAAGCATGGTATGCTTCATCATCCTCTAAGTGAATTCTTCCATCAAATATCTTATTAGAATAAAAAAAATGATCCATTAATCAACATTTATTAAAATTTTTTCTAAGACTTTTATGTCTCCATCTGGCCCATCAATCACATCGTCATATTCTGCAATGCCTAATAATCTACAAATAAGAGGATAAATATGAATGTTCTCAAATTTAGAAATATTAACTCCTGATTTTATTTTTGAGCCATATGCATAAAAAATACCATGCATGCTTGGAAGCATGGGATCATAACCATGCATCCCTGAAACTGGAAGGCCATTTTTATGCTTTTCTGAATCTGTGGTAATGAACCATCCCTCATTGGCTAAAACAAGATATTCCCCAACATTAACATTCTTAAAATGAAATCGTCTAGGCAAATCATTCTTATTCCAAAATCTACAATTAGGTATTTTACTTATTTCTCTTTGAAATTTTTCCATGTTCCATTCTTGATGATTTTTTTTATCGATTTGAACATATGCACCAGATCCTTGTATGTCATAATTTTCAATATTTTCAATATAATCATCTAAAATTATCAACTTTTCATCACTAACATCAACCATGCCATGATCACTTAATAAAAAAATAGTTAACTTTGAAAATATTTCTAAACTCTTTAGTTGTTCCATTAAATACCCTAAAAGTACATCCATTTCAGATACTGTATTAAATACGTTTCCATGGCTAGCACCATCCACGTGGCCTGTATGATCTGGTTCTGAAAAATATAACATGGCTAATCTAGGACGTTTTTTTTCTTCGAGTCCAAACCAACTTACAATGGAATCAATGCGAGAACTAAAAGAAACAGATCCATCATAATATTTAAAAATTGAAGGAGAGTAACCTTTGATTGGAGCTTCTGTTCCTACCCAAAAATAAGAAGCAGTTTTCAAACCTTGACGCTCTGCTGTTACCCAAATTGGCTCTGATTTATAAAACTTTGGATCTCTAACTGTATTTTTATCATGAAAATCATATTTTTCACCATGTGTTTTATCATAAAATGAATTTCCAATTATATTATGTTTTCCTGAATAAGCACCAGTAGCCATTGAATAATGATTGGGAAATGTCAATGAAGGGAAAACGGGTATCAACCCATCAGAAACAACACCATTTATTGCAATATTGTCAAAATTAGGCGTTGATACCTTTTCCATGTAATCATGACGAAAGCCATCAAAAGATACAAGTAAGACATAATTGTCGTCATTTGATAAAATTATGTTAATGAAAAAAATGAATGAAAAACTTATTCTTCGCAATCTTGCTTTCCTATATATTTCAAACAATTTGGGTATGGAGGGCAAATAGAATTTCCATAAAAAAGAAATTTCATGTCATTAACTCTATTACAATAATCATCTGAAAGAAATCCTTTAAAATCATTCACATGAAGATATAATAATTCTATATTTTCATTTTCTAAAATATTAACAGGAATCTCTCCAGAAAAATAATTAAAACTTAAATTAATTGATTTTATTTTTTCCAATCCACCTAAGTCAAATGGGATGTTGCCAGTAATTTCATTGTTTGAAAAATTCAGCTCTTCTAATGAAGTCCAGCCTAATAAAGACTGAAGAAAATTTCCATTCAATTTATTATTCTGCATCTCTATTTTCTTTAATCGATTTAAATTAACTAATGTATTTGGAATTTTACCATCTAATTTATTGTCAGATAAATTGAGACTAACAAGTAAAGATAAATTTCCTAACTCTTGTGGAATCTTTCCATGAAGTTCATTTGATTCTAAATTTAGACGAAATAAATTTAAATTTCCAATTTCACGCGGAATCTCTCCATGTAATTTATTTTGTGAAAAATTTAAATATTGAAGTTCTTTTAATTCCCCTATCTCACGTGGAATTTC
>CAZQYT010000143.1:0-3684 GCA_964597475.1 uncultured bacterium
TTTAATGCAAACACATGTGAAACCTGAAGAGATGAATTATTGGGAATTAAAAAAATTTGCCGACAAGCTTAAAAAATTTAATATTCAAGATCCTAAATGGGCTGTAAATATGCATTTTAAAACCGCTTTTGCATATTCAAGTTTTTTAATGATATTTTTTGGAATTTCTTTATCAATTAGAAAACCACGAACTAATCTTGCCGTCGGAATAGGTCTAAGCATTATAACCATTTTCATTTACTACTCGGTAATTACAATAGGTAGGTCTTTAGGTTTCAAAGGCATTCTAAGCCCTTTTTTATCTGTCTGGCTTCCTAATATATTTTTTCTCATCATTGGACTATATTTATTTTATAAAGTTAAATCTTAATGTTATAAATCAATTCTTCTCATAAAACCAATGGAAAAATCAAAACCCTGAGTACTATTCAACCCAAACCCTCCACTTAAAGAAGCTCCAATATCAAACAATAAGCCTCCAAAATCCCTTCCATAACCAAAACTCAAAGTCCTTTTCTGGAGTCCCCCCATTGCAAAACCCATTCTAAATAATTGATTTTCAAATCTACTAATTTCAGTCCCTATTGAAAATCTCCATTTTGAACTACTATGAAACCTATTCATAAAGCCAGTCACTAAATCAACAGCTATTATTGCCTCGCCATCCCATTCTTTTGAAAATCCCAATCTAAAAAACATTGGCTCTCTAGTTTTCAATTTCTCTGAACTTTTTTTATTAAACTTTGAATAATTATCTACAATATTATATGTACTATCATTATCACCATTTAAATCCTTTAATAAATATTCTCCTTCAGAAGGCACCAAGTATGCCCCATTAGAAAGTTCTACAACCAAAGTAAAATCTAAATCATCAAATGTTATGTCAGATATAGATTCAACAACACATACTTTATATTTTTCATAATACAAAAAAGCTGTATCTGTTTCAGTTTCAAATGAACTCATTGCAATAGAATCCATGACAAGATTAAAATAAACATATTCATTAGGGCGCAAATATGAATCCGTCTTACTTAATCCAGGTTCAAACATATCTCTTATTTTATTTTTCCCAGACCAATCGATACTTCCAAATAAATTAATTATCGATACTCCAAATCTAAAACCATCATCAAATTCATCTGTAATCATGCCAACATCTAATCCAAAACCATCACCACCTAAATCTTGTCTAAGTAAATATTTTTGATTACCATGAAAACCATTCATGTCAGTAATGATTTCGTCTGATGGCAATGATTCTAAACCCATATAAAATAACCCTAATAAATATTTTAAAGTGACCCCCATTGAAAATCCATCAAAAGAATGTGCATAAGAGAATCCAAATTCTTTAGTAAGATAACAAATTTCATCTAATTCCAAATCAACTTTTTCTTCATGAGGATTGCCATTTAACAATAACTGCAAAACACCATTCGACAAACCAAAATCAGCTATCCAATTCAATCGTGATGTAAAAGCATAAGGTCCCTTAGACATGCTAAGACCTGGCAATGGAAAATTGAATGATTGTTTGATTCGCAAACCTCTCACTCCTAATTTTTCCAATAATTGATCTTTTGGATAATAATCCACATGGCTAGTATCACTCAAATGAGCGCCAGAAAGAGTATTAAAATTATCAATGGATAAAAAATTATTTCCTATTCCAAAAGAAAAATCAAAAACATTCACAGAGTTAGTATGATAAGCCGCTAAATTTGCAGGATTAATACCAATAGCCCTATAGCCACTTGCTAAATTTGTATAAGAACCATTTAACCCAACCATCCTAGGATCAAAATTGTCTTGTGAACATAACTTAGATAATAAAATAAAGAATAAAAAAAATCTCAATTTAAATCTATTTCTAACATCAATCATTTTCTTCTGCACTAAAACCTTTTGTATCTAACTTCAATGTTAGCATTGTTTGAATTTCTATTAGATTAATAGTTTGTAATGTGATAAAATCATAAATACCCTCATTTTCAATACTTTCATTAAATGTAATGATGACATTACTTTTTCTTGACTCTGATGTGATCAGCCAGCTCATCAAGCTAGTATCAATAGTTGAAACTGAAGTATATATGCCTGGAAATTCAGGATCAGCATATCCTTCATCATTTATTTCTGCAGGAAAAAAATCTAGTGTAATAAGACGTCCCACAAAAAATTGCAAATCACCTTGTCTGAAAAACTTTACTTCTCGAGACCTTACATCATCTAAAGGAAGTACCGAAATGGAGTCTACATTTATCCCTAATGAATCCCAAGCCAAAGGTTGTTGATTAATTGGATTATTATAAAATTGATAACCAAAGTTACTTTGTTGGTAATCTAAATTATCATTCCAAGAACCGGTTATCAATGAATCTAAGAAAAGAGGAAAAATAGTACTATCAGAAATAAGAATTGAAAAACTTCCACCTGCTGAAGATCTATTTGTTATTTTTGCATATAATGAAGCCTCAACCATGGTGGAATCAATTTGCTCAACTGTTGAAGCATCCATAGGATCAATATTTGTTATAGATGAAGGAATAATGGTCATAGGCTTTCCCAAAGTGAATGATAAGGGAGTAACTAGTTTAAAATTACCCCAAATACCAGATTTTTGACGCAATTCCCCTTCACCATCAATAATCATTTCACCACCAGCACCAAACATTTCTGGAATAAAATTAATTATATCAATCAAGCTTTTATTATGTTCAGTTCCATCATAATGTTTTACAAATTTCTCATATGGTAAATCAACAAATATTGTATCTTCAAAGCTATTATCAGGACAATAATATTCTGTAATAATACTATCTTTATTTGATGTAATCAATGTTCGTATGATATTATTTTTATCAAAAGTGCATCTAGTTGGATCAGGCACCCCTATCGATGTTTCCAAGGGAAAAATCTGATCATTCAAGCCTTCTTTTATTCCAATAATATCAAAATCCATATCAACAGGGATTCCAATTTCATTAAATAACTCCATTTCAAGTATCATATCCTCAAATTTAACATCTGACATCCCTTCTGGAAGCCCTTCAATATTTTCGCTTTCTGTAACAGGTATTTCCATGTTTTCAGTAATTGCAGAAATATGATCTAAAGATATGTTATTGATTTTAAAACCATTAAAATCAACTCCTAGACTTATTTGACCATCTACAACTTCAATAACATCATTAAATGCATCCATATCATAAATTATAGAAAATGAAAGAGAATCAATAGCTGTAGGGGGAACTATGCCATTTGGATCAACAGAAGATAGTATATAACCAGAAAAGTTAATTTGTCCAGTTTCATCCAAAGAAGAAATAGATCCATTAGAAGGAACTACAACAGTTTCTGTTAAATGGTTATTTCCAGTGCTTTGTTCATTTTCTTCATTAAAAAAATTTAACATTTCTATTGTCAAAGAAAATGGAATAGGACTATCATTTACAATATCTAATAACAACACATTAGTATCTGGATCAAAAACAACAGGATTAGTTAAAGCTGCTTGCTTAATGGAAAATCCCTCATAAGCAGCCATTACTTGTTTAAATTCTGTCGTGTCTTGTGAACCCGCAAACTCTATTTCAACACTTTTTATTTTACTTACATATTCAAGCGTAAAGTCTACACCAAAAGGTATTTCTTGAATAGGCCATCCTCCTGTAGAGA
>CAZQYT010000143.1:3694-4337 GCA_964597475.1 uncultured bacterium
TCAACACAACTTTGACCTTGAGAACATTGATTTTGACAATTTATATCATCATAAAGAATGGAAGCATCACCCCCCAAACACACATATGTATTACAAGGATCATTAGAAACTTGATTTTCAGAAGCATTAACAGACACTTGATAACTTAAATTTTCTTGCAAATCAATTGTTTCAGGAGAATCAATAGTTATATCAAATTTTTCACTAGCATTAGCATAAGGAGATATATTAGTCAATTCACTTCCCGTTTGAAAAATAACATCACTACCATTTGATAAAGAAAATCCAAGATCTATTGGAAATGGAAAATTATTATTAATTTCTATAAGCCAATGGCCTGAATCTGAATTTACTTTATTAACTGAAAAAATGGCATCCTCATGAAATGTAAATAATGCATCTATAGTGCCAGGTAAATCTTGATCAGGAAAAGAAGAGTCAACCAACCCAGCGGGGAAACAACCGTTAAATGTAGATCCAATCTCTGGAAAAGAAATTGGAATATCCGTAGAAAAATTCGTTGTAGGAACATTGATTGGCTCACTAGCTGACAACGAAGGAACAGTTAGCCCCAATGTTTCAGCATTTATGCTAAAAATATCATCAGGTAATGATTGAAACGGTATTTTAATATCATAAGTAG
>CAZQYT010000144.1:0-4267 GCA_964597475.1 uncultured bacterium
TCATTTCCATTCATATCGATTGCTGCAGAATAAAATGGGCTCATAATGCCATAAATAACTATTTCATCTGATGATTCTAAATTGTTTGTAATGATGCTTACAGGGTTAACATCATTTGAAAATTGATAGGATGTATTGCTTGTTGAAAAGGTGAATGTATCTATGTAATCTCCATTTAAAGGTTTAACTCTCCAATAATAAGTTGATTGCCAATTTATATTTTCTTGAATTATAATGCTAGTATCAGATGTAGAGTCATTAAATAATAAATTTGAGAAACTTGATGAGTTTGATAATTCAATTTCATAAGATGTTGTTTCATTTACTTTTTCCCATTCAAACATTATATGTACATGATTGATTTGATGATTATTGGGAGGATAGATTAGATCCCCAAATAATTTTGAAAAACAAATGAGTATAATAAAAAATTTCATTTATGAAATTTTAAGATAGATTAGGTGGAAATTTTTTTTGAAATAATGTTACTATTTCTCTTGACAGATAGCTTGGATATTGTCCATTTCTACGTGCTTTTATTTCATCACAAATTTCATACCATGCTTTTTCATCTTTTGATTTATTAAGTTTTTCTTTTTCTTCTTCTGTTAGTTTCATTGGCTCTTCCATCCAAGCTCCTTTCATGATGTGATTAATTGATCTCTACGTAATAATGCTGTTGAATCTGGCTCTTTTCCCCTAAATTTTACATATATGTCCATTGGATGTTCAGTGTTACCTTTTTCTAGGATATTTTTTTTAAAAGATGTAGAAATTTCTTTATTAAAAATTCCATTTTCCTTAAAATATTCAAATGCATCTGCATCCAGTGCTTCAGCCCATTTATAGGAATAATAACCTGCAGAATATCCCCCTGAAAAAATATGTCCTAAATGGCATGAAATGCTTGAATCTTTAATTTTTGGTAACAATTGCATTTTACCTGTGGTTTGATTTTCAAAAGTTTGAATGTCATCGGTAAAATCGTTAGGATTTCCTGTGTGCCATGCCATGTCTAAAAAACCAAATATAAGTTGTCTTAATCCATTAATTCCAGCATTAAATGCACTTGATGCTTTGATTTTTTCAATAAGAGAATCAGGTATTGTTTCACCTGTCTTGTAATGTTTTGCAAAAAGTTGTAAAGTTTCTTTTTCACCTAGCCAATTTTCCATTATTTGAGAAGGTAATTCAACAAAATCCCAATAAACTTGAGGGCTAGCTAAAGCTTTGTATGTGACATTTGAAAGCATTCCATGTAGCGCATGACCAAATTCATGAAAAATAGTTCTTACTTCATCAAAAGTCAATAGTGCTGGTGTTTCTTCAGTAGATGGAGTAAGATTCGCCACTATTGAAACTAAAGGTCTTTCAATGAGTCCTTTTTTATTAAGTCCTTGAGTCCTATAGCAAGTCATCCACGCTCCACCATTTTTTGTTTCTCTTGGATGTAAATCAATATAAAATAAAGCGACATGATTACCCTTTTCATCTTGAACGTCAAATACTTTGACTTCTTCATGATATGTGGGGATGTCTTTAACCTCAATAAATTTAAGATCATACATTAATTCTGCTACTTTGAAAATTCCTTTAATGACATTATTTGATTCAAAATATGGCCTAAGCTCTTGATCATCAAAATCAAATTGTTCTTTTTTCAATTTTTCTGAATAATATGCTAAATCCCAAGTTTCCATTTTATCAATTCCATCATTACTTGCTAGGATTTGTATTTTTTGTAGTTCTTCTTTTGCTGCAGGGTAATAAACATCATGTAGTTCATTTAAAAAGCTCATTACTGTTTTTGTATTTTTTGCCATGCGTTTTTGTAAAGTTTTTTCGGCATGATCTTTAAAACCTAGTAATTGTGCTTTTTTATATCTTAACGACACAATTTTTTTAATAATTTTTTGATTATCAAATTCACCTCCAAAAGAAATTTTCCCATATTCTTTCATCATTTTTTCTCTTAATGATCTATTATTAGCGTATTGCATAATTGGACGAAAACTTGGCATTTGTAAAGTAAAAGTCCAACCCTTTTCATTCCCTTTTTCTTTAGAAACTGAAGCAGCATGTTCAATTATCATTTGTGGGAGGCCAGATAATTCAGATTCATTTATAATTGTATGACTAAATGAATTTGTAGCATTTAAAGTATTTTGTGAAAATTGAGGCTGTAATTTTGATAATTCTGAATCAATTTCTTGTATTTTTATTTTATCATTTTCACTAAGTAATGCACCATTATTTATGAAATCTTTATAATTTTCTTCAATTAACCTTTTTTGTTCATTTGTAAATGAATCATTATTTACATGCTCATGTAAAAATTGTATTCTTTTGAAAAATTTAGAATTTAATAGAACTTTATTGCTGAATTCTGAAAGTTTTGGTGAAATTTGTTGTGCGAGTTCTTTGAATTTATTATTTGATTCTGCTCCCATTATATTGAAATATATGTGAGCGATATTTTCCATTAATTCTGTGCCACTTTCCATTTCTAATATGGTATTATCAAAAGTGGCAACATTAGGGTCATTGATTATTTTTTCTAGTTTTTTTTCTGCTTCATTAATTGCATACTCTAAAGCAGGCATGAAATGCTCTAATTTTATTTCATTAAATGGAATGGCACCATAATTTAAATTAGATTTTAAAATTAAGGGATTGTTTTCCAATGACATAAATTTCTCCTCTTATCAATCTTTATTGTTTAGTTTCAGAAAAGGGTTAAATTTACGTCCTTTTCTTATAATACAAATAATGGAATTTGGAGTAAAATATGTCTGATTTAAATTTAAATGATATTATTAGTAAAATTGATCTTCCTATTGATTGGATAGGATTACGTGAAGTTAAAGAAAAAACAACTTATCGTATAATTAGAGATGGTAATCCGCAAGCAAATATGAAAAATAGTAGTAATGGTATTATGGTTGAAGTATTAGTGGATGGACAATTTGGTTATTTTGGCTCACGCAACATGGACTTAGATAGTATTTTGAAAGGAGCCAACAAAGCTATGCTTCAAGCAAAAGAGGCAGCAAAAAATCCAGTTTTTAATTTTTCTAAAGATGCAAGGCCTGTAACGAAAGGATCATTTGATTCGCCTTATTTAAAATCAGTAGATGAAGTTTCTCCAGGTAAATTAAATGAAGTTTTACTTAAAGCATATAATCAGTTAAAAGTAAATGATAATATAGTAAGTGCTTCTGCAATGGGAATGATTATTGAAACGGAATCTAATTTTGTTAGTTCTAATGGTGGAGATGTGAGTCAAAAGTTTTTAATGATACAATCTGATTATTCTGCAACAGCAAATGAGGGAAGTATTTATCAAAGAAGATCTGATAATCATTGTTTGCAAATTGGGATGGAAGAGTTTGATGAAGAAATGGTTTTGGTACGTGCACAGAGAGTAGGTGAGCAAGCATTGGAACTTATTAATGCAGAAGAGTGCCCAACGGAAACAACGGATTTGATTTTAGCGCCTGATCAAATGCTTTTACAAATTCATGAGTCTATTGGGCATGCTCTTGAAGTTGATCGTATTTTAGGTGATGAAAGAAATTATGCTGGTTGGTCTTTTGTTAGGCCTGATGATTTTGGAAAGTTGCAATATGGTTCAAAAATAATGAATATAACATTTGATCCTACTGTTGAACATCAATTTGCATGTTATGGTTATGATGATGGGGGGGTAAAGGCAGAAAAAGAATTTATCATTAAAGATGGTATTCTTGTAAGAGGTTTAGGAGGAATGGAAAGTCAATTGCGATCAGGTATTCCAGGAGTAGCAAATTTTAGGTCTTCTTCTTGGAATCGTGCACCAATAGATAGAATGGCAAATTTAAATTTAGAACCTGGGAATTCAACTTATGATGATATGATTCAATCTGTTGAAAGAGGTGTTTTTATGGAAACTAATCGTTCTTGGTCTATTGATGATTATAGAAATAAGTTTCAATTTGGTTGTGAATAAGCCAAATTAATTGAAAATGGGAAATTTACTAAAACATTAAAAAATCCAAATTATAGAGGAATATCGAATCCATTTTGGAATAGCTTGAAACTGGTGGGCAATGCAGACACCTTTGAACTTTATGGTACGCCATATTGTGGTAAAGGTGAGCCAAATCAATCAATAAGAGTAGGGCATGCTTCTCCAGTGTGTTTGTTTGAAATTATTGAAGTTTTTGGTGGAGCGTAATAAAAGGAGAAATTATATTGGAAAAATTATTTAATTCATTATCGGAAAAAT
>CAZQYT010000145.1:0-4261 GCA_964597475.1 uncultured bacterium
TTCAATTAATGAAAAATAGAATTAAAGCGTTAGAAAAAGGAGATTTAAAATCTACCATACAAATTGTAGGAGAAGATGAGTTGGCAGATTTATCTCAATCAATGAATGAGCTAATTAAACAGGTTGATTCATTGCTTGAAGATAAACATCAACTTTTATTGGAGGTAAGCCATGAATTAAGATCTCCATTGGCTAGAATGCAATTTCTTATAGAAATGTTACCTGAGCATAAAAATAACACTAAGCTTAGACAAGAAGTAAATTTTTTAGAAGGTATGATTGATAATTTATTATTATCAGATAGACTTTCTATGCCGTATTCAAAATTAGATTTTAAAAAAATTAAAATAGAAAATATTATTGATAAAATCATAAGTCTATTTCCTGAAAAGAAAAATAAAATAGAAATAATAAATTCCATATCTGATGAATATATTTTAGTAGATGAAACAAAATTTATTATTTCTATTAGAAATTTATTAGATAATGCATTGAAATATGGTAAGAAAAATGGCATCCAATTAAAGATAGAAAAAAATGAAAAGATAGAATTCCATATTAAAGATTTTGGAGTTGGAATATCTAAAGATAAAATAAAAAAAATTACGGAGCCATTTTACCAAACTGATCAATCTGTAACTAATATTGGGTTTGGTTTAGGATTAACAATTTGTAAAAAAATTGTTGAATCACATAAAGGAGAATTGAAAATTAGCAGTGAAGAGGGGAAAGGGTCAACTTTTTCTATTTATCTTCCTATTATTTTAGATTAAAATCATAAAGGAAATAATTATGCAAAAATCTAGTGTTAATAAAGTTATTTTAGTTGGACATATAGGCAATAAGCCTGAAGGAAGGTATACTTCAAATGGGATTTCAACGGCAAGTTTTTCATTAGCTACAAATGAATCATGGATAGGTTTAGATAATAAGAGGCAAGAGAGAACAGAATGGCATAATATCATAGCGTGGAATAAATTAGCAGACTTTTCTGTAGAATATCTTGTTAAGGGTCAATTAGTTTATTTAGAGGGCAGAATTCAATCTAGATCATATACTGATAAAGATAATGTCAATAGGAGGATTACTGAGATTATTTTAACTTCCATAACGCCTTTGGCATGGAAAAATACTGATGAAGGCGAAAAGAAAAATAGTATTTTTAATGATATAGATGTTGATGGTAATGATGGAAAGAGAGATTCTAAAGATAAAGATTTACCATTTTAAATAATATATTGCTTCATATATTGTTTTATGTCTAAATTTTCCTAGAAGGAGGTTTCTATTATGAAATTAGTTATTAGGTTTTTATTATTAGGTGTTTTGGCTGGAGGTCTTTTATTTGCCAGATCTGAGGAAAAAAAATCAAGAAATTCTCAGAAAAAGATTAGGAATGATTATTATGTAGCTAAAGATCATTATGGAAGTAAGGTTGATGATCAGCTTGATAGAAAGCGTGTACATAAGCGTAGACGTAAAATCAGAAAACCTGTGAAAGGTTTAAGATAAATATTTTTGATTTTATTTAAAAGGCGTCGTTTTCGACGCCTTTTTTATTATAAGTTATATTTATGAAAAAAATAATAATTATCATCATAACAATAATTTTTTCCATTAGTTGTTCTTCAACATGTATGGAATATAGATCTGCAACAACCGCTGCGAGAAGTGAAAAAGATCTTAGAAGAGCTGAAGAATGGGCATTAAAAGCATTAGAGTCTTCTGAATGCAATCCTGAAAATGATGCACTTGCGCCATATTTCCTTGCTACTGAAGTATATTTAAAACAAAAAAAATATAAAAAAATGGCTGAAATGCTTACATTGGCTGAGAAGAGAAATCCTGATTTGCCTTTAGAAAATCCATTTGTACTTGGAGATACACCTATAATGACAATAAGTCAAGGAGTAAATGCTTATAGAGAACAAGAATGGATGTCGATATATAATCTTTCAATTGATGCAAAAGAAAAACAAAATTTTGAAAAATCAATTGATTTAATGGAGACAGCAATACTTGTATATCCAGCCAGATTGGAGAGTTATTCCACTCTAGCATTTTGGGCAATTGAAAACCAAGATTTAGAAGAAGCTAATAGAAATATTGAAAGAGGATTGAAAGTAGATAATGAAAATTCTAACTTTTATCAACTTAAGGCAGATATTTTATTAAAAAATAATCCTAATTCTATTCAATTACAAGAGTCTAAATCATTATATGAAAAAGCAATTGAATATTCTGATGATCCAGGTCCCATCATGAGAAAATTATTATTTGTTTATATTGATTTAGGTGAAAATGAAACTGCCATAGAATATAGTAATAAGCTTATGGATGAATTCCCAGATGATCCAGATTTATATTATAATGTTGGAGTTTTATATCAACGTTTAGCTACAGAAATTTATGATGGAAATTTAGAATTATTTAATATTACAAATAAAGAGTCTAAACCTGTGCAAATTTTAGATCTATATAAATCATATAAAAAAGCTAGGAAGCTTTCATATAATTCAAGAGATTTTTTTCTGCAAGCAAGTGATTTAGAAATTGAAGATAGCAGTTCTTCATTAGAGGCTGCAAAGGAAATGAAAAAAATAATGAAAAATATTGATGATATTTTCATCCCTTCCATAAAGAAAACAGCAAAAGAAGCTAATATTGAATTAGAATAAAAAGCTCCTTTCTTATAATTCTCTTAAAATTTGTAATTTATTTTATTATGTTTGTTTAATTTGATTTATGAGTTTTATGGTCAGTTTTTAATTCAGTTTTTTTCTTTTAAGTAAATATTCACTTAATGCCACATCTAATGATATATTTGTAGTTAGCATAACATAATCAATTTTATGTTGCCTACATTGTATTTTATAATAATTACAAAATTTTTCCATGTTCTTTTTATAATCATTTTTAATATGCCATGGGTCAGTAATTATTTCATCACCTGTTTCTAAATCTTGAAAACGAGTTCTTTTATTAAAATTTAAATTTATTTCTTGTTGATCCAATATGTGAAAAACAATTACTTCATGCCCATTGTGTCGAAAATGTTTTAGTCCTGCCATTATTTTCAGAGGATTATCAAATAAATCAGATATTAAAATGATTAATCCACGCTTTTTTATCATTTCTGCTGTTTTGTGAAGGACTGGGGAAATTTGTGTTTGTTCTTTAGCTTTAATTTTTTCCATTTTAGATAGAATAGAATAAAGATGACTTCGTTTTGATTTAGGATGAATTTGATAACGTATTTCATTATCGAATAATGTAAGGCCAATAGCATCTTGTTGTTTTATCATTAGATAACTAAGTGAAGCAGCTATTAATTTTGAATAATTTAATTTACTAATTTGATTTGATTTATAATTCATAGATATGCTTTGATCCAGAAGAATATAAGATTTCAAATTAGTTTCTTCTTCAAATTGTTTGATAAAATATTTATCAGTTTTTGCCCATAATTTCCAATCAATGTGTTTAATTTCATCTCCTTTTCCATAAGATCTATGCTCAGAAAATTCAATGGAAAAACCATGGTATGGACTTTTATGTAGTCCTACAATAAAGCCTTCAACTACAAATTTTGCTTTTAAAAATAAATTATTTAATCGAGATATTGCATTTGGTGATAAAACTTGACTTATTGTTAACATTTATTTTCATCAATTAACTTATTAAGAATGTCGTCTCTGCTGACTCCATCAGCTTCAGCATTAAAATTAGGAATGATTCTATGTCTTAATACGGGATGTATCATACTTTGAATATCTTCAATATTTGGTGTAGTTTGATTATTTAAGATGGCTTTTGCTTTAGCAGCCATTACTAAATACATACTTGCACGAGGACCAGCCCCCCATTCCAACCATTTATTTGAAGTATTTCGTGTATTATTAACAAAATTAACAG
This sequence comes from uncultured bacterium, assembly GCA_964597475.1. Classification (GTDB taxonomy): domain Bacteria; phylum Fidelibacterota; class Marinisomatia; order SCGC-AAA003-L08; family D37C17; genus JAYZCM01. The sequence goes on from CAZQYT010000145.1 coordinate 3,916, forward strand.
CATATTCAATGACATTATCTGCAATTGGAACATTTTTAACTAATTTTTGATACTTGAATAAGTCCTCTTTTGTAAGAATTTGATTAATATTCATATCATTTTCAAATGTTGTTGATTTTACTATGTCTATTTCTTCATTTACAGTGGGATATGTAATTATGATATTTAGCATAAATCTATCAAGTTGTGCTTCTGGCAGTGGGTATGTTCCTTCTTGTTCAATGGGATTTTGAGTTGCTAAAACAAAAAAAGGTTTTTCTAAAAGATGACTTTGCCCGCCTGCTGTTACTTTATGTTCTTGCATTGCTTCTAATAAAGCAGCTTGTGTTTTAGGAGGAGTTCTGTT
>CAZQYT010000146.1:0-4244 GCA_964597475.1 uncultured bacterium
AGGCACAATAAAGAAGCCGCGAGAATAACGACCCTGGATATCATTTCAAATCTGTCATGAAAGAAAACTGCCCGCCAAAAATCCGCTCATTCCGGTTTGAAATGCTGGATGGTTAAAACTTTAAGCGCAGGGCGATTATGATCTCCGGTCTACCGCGCGATATGGCATGATGTGCTCTGAAATATGGATCAACATACGATCTCTGTAAATATGAAACGGTTCTTGAAATCAACGACAATCAATGGCGGCCTCGTCTTGGGCTCGGTCATAGCTGCCTTACTCGTAATCTAAAGTTATTTGAATATTCACAATCCTTTTCCGTTCCGCCTCAAGGGCGACAACATAATCCTGCCGCAGCACTATCGATACGAAATCGAGAATCTGGTGTTCGATAGCCTCGATAAACGTATTTTGCATGCTAAGAATTCAATGGCGTTTCGGGGCCCGGAATGGCCGGTACGGCCCAAGGAACATATCACCTTGTTTACAGTTGGGGGCAGCACTACGGAATGCTTTTATTTGTTCGATGGCGATGACTGGCCGGCTCGTCTGCAATCGAAGTTAAGGGCATCCTGCCTATCCTGATTACCCAGCCAATGTTGTTTGACGAGGCCGGATCATCCCCCGGCGGCGCCTGGGCGGGCATCTTTTCAGTATCTGGGGCCAGCAACTGGACGCCGGGACAATTTGGGCTACCATGGAAAGCTACAACGACGAAACACGTAAATTTGCCGCGGAGGCCGATATATCGTTGCTGGATCTGGCGCTGCAGCTACCGAAGAATACACGCCATTCTTATGATCCCATACATTTCACGAATGAGGGCGCGCGGAGGGTCGCTGAACTTCTTGCCGTCGCGATGTGTGAACTGCTCGCTCAACGGTTTCCTGCACACCAAGGGGCAAGCTGTTAGACTCCGTTGGCACGACCGCTAGATTTATCGCCAAGCTCCCGGTTCGAGACGGATCACAAGAACGTAAAATAGGCTGGAAGTAATATACTTCATTGTTTGAAGCGCCCGATGCGGAGTAACATTCAAACCAGGGATTTCGAGGCTCGGGGCATAAACTCCAACCATGAAAATTACATTCATTCATCCGCCACAGGTATTCTCACAATACCAAATAGCGACCGGTATTACGCCGCCTCTTGGGATCGCCTATCTTGCATCATTTTGCCTAAGGCACGGCTACGAGGTTCGGGTCATCGATGCGGTCGGCGAGGAGCCCGGAACAGTGTCGCCTTTCCGTCCGGAAATATTTCTTCGCGGCAAAACGATCGCCGATATCGTCGACGAAATTGACGCGGATACGGACTTGATCGGGATTTCCAATCTATTTTCCTTTGGTTACCCGGCGGTTCGTGAGCTATCGGATGCGATCCGGAAGAAACATCCTCAAACACCAATTGTTTTGGGCGGGGCGCATCCGACGCACATGTACCAAGAGGTCCTCAACGACCATGCCGGCGATTACGTCATACGCAGCGAGGGTGAAATCCCGCTTGTCGATCTTTGCCGCCATCTAGCCGGCGAAATTCCGATCGAAGAGGTGCCGTCGTTGGCTTATCGTGGCGGCGATGGTGCCATCCGGGTTACCGAAAACTCCCGGCGCATCCGCGAACTCGACAATGACAATGTACCGATTCCGGCAAGGCAGCTCTAGCCGATGGAAAATTATATTTCTTCCCATGAAGCCCACGGCCCAACATCCAAGCGCTGGACCTCGATGATCACCTCCCGCGGTTGCCCTTATGGCTGTACGTTCTGCAACATCAGGCGGACAAAGTGGGTTGGCAGAACGGCAAATGATGTCGTCGACGAAATCGAGCACTGCATGAAGGAGTGGGGCGTCAAGGAATTCCATTTCGAAGACGACAATATGACGATTAGGCGCGACCGCCTGATGGCCATTTGCAACGAGATCATAGCCCGTGACCTGAACATCACATGGCAAACGCCGAATGGCATCAGAGCCAGCGTGACGGACAAAGAGATGCTGACCAAGATGCGGGATAGCGGCTGCGTTCACATCACGCTGGCGCCCGAATCTGGTTCCGAACGGGTGGTCCAGGAACTCATTCAAAAGGGCCGTGATTTCTCGCACGACCAACTTCTTGAAGTCGGCCGCATGGCCAGAAAACTTGGCATGAAGGTGGCCGCCTATTTCGTCATTGGCATGCCCGGCGAGCGCCCCGAAGACGTGGAAGAGACGATCAAATACGCCAAGAAACTGGCGAAGGCCAATGTCGATGAAGCCGGTTTTTCCCTGCTCATTCCGTTGCCTGGAACACCAATCTGGGATGAGGCGGTCAAGACTTTCGGCAAGCCGGACTATCTTGACCTTTTAATCATAGGCGATCTCAACAACGCGCAATCATATTCACCGTATATCACGTCTGAACAATTGGGCGAGTTCAGGCGGCGGGCCTACCTGTCGTTTTTTGTCTGGCGCGCGATTTACCATCCTATTGCCTTTGCCAAAACGATATTGAATGTTCTGCGCGGCGTGGCCGAGACGAAGACCGAGAGCTACATTCGGACTTTCGTCAAACGGGCCAGACAATCTGAAGAGGCGCCGTCCGGCGCTCCGGTGCTGTTGCAGTCAGATCCGAACTACGCCTACAAAAACTCATCACTAAAAGCGATGCGGCTGGTTGTGATGCATTTCGCCAAAACACTTTTGTGGCGCCGGACCTGAACCAGAGCATATTGACGTTGCAAGGCCGCTTTGGACCAGAGCGTATCCGTTGCAAGTCTGCTCAAATCATCAAATATGGAGAATTGGAATCAATAATCTGGTTGCCTCACGCGTTTCCATGTGATCGAAAATGGTCCCGCCAAATCAAGATCTGATTTGCGCCTACGACAGCGAGCGCCATGAATGCGGGCAAAGTGGGTGCGCGATAGCGCCAGTCATAATCCAAATAAGTAACAGAGACGAATGTCGCGATCAGAACGATGAGCAGAATGGCGAGGCGACCGGCTATGCGCGATTCTTCGGATATCCCCTCGGCACGCCGAAAAGTCGCCACCACACCGATTGCCGAAAGACCATAAAGTGGGACGAAGTAGGCGATATTGAAGGCGTTATGCCGAAAACTGAAGCCCTCGTTAATGAAAAAGAAAAAATAGGCGCCGCGCCACAACGACGCCAGGGTAAATTCCATTGCGGTAACTGGCGGAACGACATAGGTGTCGGGACGGAGCCAGACGATCCAGCCAAGTGCCTGTGAATCGCGAAAATAAAGTAACGTATCACGCAGGGTCCCCGCCGGAACATTCAAGGGATCGGACATCAAATAGCCATGTAACAAGATGCCCAGACCGATCAATATTGCCAACGCCACGAAGCAGCGACGAAATACCTGTATTGCATCACGCCCTTGGGGTCTGGCAAGTTCGCAAATCAGCCAGGCTAAAATCACCATGGCAATTATCGGCGGCGCGGAAGGGCGCACGAAATTACAGAAAACAGCCAACAAGATCGCGGCCATCCACCACCGCCGGCTGGATGGCGGATCAGCGCTGTTCCATGCATGAAAAGAAAGTAGAAACACAGCAGTTGCAAAACTCAGAAATATCGCCGTGGATTGAGTCATGGAAATCCACTGATAGAAATCAAAGCCAAATAATAGGAGCCCGAACACAGCGAAAATCGGAACCGCGCCACGAGCCAGCTTCGCCGATAGCCATAGGGACATTGTTGTCGTTATTGTTTGGGCGCACGCATTGACAAATATTAGAAGATAGGCCCAATAAGTTCCCACCAACAATTTACAAAACGCCAGGATATATATGTAGACGATATAAGCCATGGCCGGATTTTTCATATCGATAGTGCCCGATGCTGATACATTTGAATCAGCGAAATATTGAGACGCAGAATCCGAATATCCGATTGGAATGAGATTCAATTCAATCAACTTATTTGCAAATAAATTATCTCTATATCCGTCTGTAGTTATGGTTGTAAAATTTGAATTAGCGTAATATTGAAAAAATGCAAAAATTATTAATATAATAAGAATATATTTTTTATTACTATTTCTATTAATATAATTAGTTATAGACATATAAATATAAAATCCGCATGAATGATATTATTACTGATAGATATAATTTTTAATTTTCTATAATCTACCGGGAAGCAGAGGTTTTTAGGTAATTTTATTAAGTCATCCCACTTTATCTTCTCTTGTTGTTGTCGAATTGACCATAATAGACGTTTGATTGTTATAACTAC
>CAZQYT010000147.1:0-4208 GCA_964597475.1 uncultured bacterium
CTGAGTTAATAAGTAAATTGTATAATTCATTAAACAAAAATGGTATTTTAATATTCAAAACACCCCAAGCTAGAAATGTTGAAACTTTGTTTTTCCCCGCAATTAGTATTGGTGTATATTTTATTAGATTTTTAAAGAATAATAGCATCAAAAATAGTTTAATTGGGTATAAAAATAGATATTGGCATTGTGATCCCCCAAGGCATCTTTATTCTTTTTCAAAAGAGAGTATGGTGCAATTACTAAATAGATTGCATATTGAAAATTATAATATTAATAATTATTCAAGTCCATCATTTCAGTATTCAATCACTAAATATATTTTTTCTAAACCCAAAAATAGCAAAGGGGTTTTTATAAAAATTATAATTTTCCCCTTAATTCCCCTAGAAACAATTTTAGGACTTGTACATTTTATCTTAATCAAGCTAAATATGATCTCATCTATTGGCATTACAATAAAGATTAATAAATAAATCATGTAATCGTTTAATGAGTATAATCAACCCTAATGAAATATTTTATAAGCAGGTAACCTTTAATGAGCGATTAATTTTTTATTTATTAATATTATTAATTTACTTATCATTATTCACCTCTCTGCCACAACTGATAGCAATTTTCTCAGGTGATCCTCATGGAGTAACAACAGCAAAAGGTGCATGGGGATTAAGACTATTAAGGGAGGGATTATTATTTATCATTTTAATTTTATTATCATTTTCACTATTATTATCCAGGGTTAAATTTGGATCAGTCAATAGTTTGATATTATTATTAATTATAATAATATTATCTATAGCAGAAGTAATAATTGCAATTAATAATGGTCTGCCAATGATAATACCAATTGCGGGGTTAAGGGTATTTCAGTATTTACCAATATTATTACTTGGTTATTATTATTCAAAAATACATCCAAATATATTAGCGTTAATGGTAAAATGTTTAATTGGATTTATTATTATCCAATCTATCCTTGGGATATTTCAGGTATATTATTTCCCTCCTTTACAAGGTTTAACAATATTTGGTTCACGTGCTTCTGGAAGCTTTGGCAGTGCGAATCATTATGGTGTGCTTATGTCTACTTGTTTTTTATTAATTTATTTATCTGGGAAGTACAGAATGTTAGGGAATCTGTGTATTATTATGGCAATTTTGTCAGGTTCTAGAGCTGCAATAATTGCTGCCTTTATAGTTTTGTTAGTTCCATTATTTTTTAAAAAAAATTATTTAATAAAATTTATTGGAGTATTTATGGTCCCTCTCGGAATAATATTTTCTTATTTTATGGCAAGCCATAGTTATATTAGTGGTAGAATAGGAACCTCTAAATTAATGGACCCTCGTTGGGAACATTGGATTGATTTAATTAATCAGAATATTAATGGAGTGGGGAGTTTATTATTTGGATGGGGTCTTGGGCTTAGTAGTACAGGTTTGGGCTCAGCTTTTGGCAATAATGCTTTTGCGGGGCAATTTATTTCAGATAACCAATTTATTTCAATTCTTAGTGGATTTGGTATATTTGGTTTATTATTTTTTATAATCATGTTATTATATACCCTGATCAATAAATATAATACTAACAAAGCTTTATTTGTAGCTTTCATTACTTTCTTATGTATACCAATGAATGTCCTTGAAAACTTCCCTCAGAATTTGTTATTATTTTTTATATGGGGCTGGTTACTGAGTGAAAAAAATATTAAACCGCTCATAATACAAAATAGTAAAATCGTTTAAAAACTCTTATAAATATTTAAAGATACTGTATTATGAAAATATTTATTAATGCTACAGGACCAAATCATAGTGATGGATATTTTTGTTATATTACTAATCTTATACCTAAAATTTGTAATATAGATAAGAACAATGAATATATAATATATTCTAATGGTGTAATCTATGATTGCTTAAAAAAGAAAGGAATAACGAATTTAATTTTAATGGGTGATTCATTTAGAAAAGCAATCGTAAGATTCTTTTGGATGCAATTTATTCTCCCATTTATTTTATGGAGATTAAAAGTTAATATTCTAATATCCCCTTTAAATTCAACCCCTTTCATCATTAAATTTTCTAAAATCACTGCATATCTAGTCATTCATTCTAATTTGCCATGGCTATATGAGGAATTTCTGCCATATGGTAAAGCAAAGGCTGTTTTAATTAAATCTTTAAAAAATATTTCATTAGTATGTGCAGATTATATTATTACAGTTTCAGAGAATGCAAAAAAAGAATTAGTTCAACATACAGGTATTATAGCAGATAAAGTACGACCTATTTTATTAGGTATTGATCATAATAATTTCAATAAGACTCTAGTCAATAAGATTGATGCCCCTAATTATAACTATATTCTTTACGTTGCCAATTCGGCTCTTCATCATAACCATATAAATTTAATTCGTGCATATGAATTATTAGATTTTAGTAATATTGAATTCCACAAATTATTATTAATTATGAGCAATATAGATAAGAAAAATTCAGATTATATTCATAATTTTATTTCTACAAATAAATTAAATGACAGTATCAATGTATTAGAAAGTATTAGACACAATAAATTAAAAGATTACTATCAAAAAGCCACAGCTTATGTTTTTCCTTCACTATCTGAAACATTTGGTTTGACAACAGTTGAAGCGATGGCTTGTGGCGTCCCAGTTATTGTTTCCAACTGCTCAAGTATGCCTGAAATTAATGGAGATGCTGCTCTTTATTTTGACCCGAATAACCCTGAAGATATAGCTAAAAAAATAGAATGTGTATTACAAAGTATAGAACAAAGAAATAGTATGATTAATATTGGTTTTGAAGAAATAAAAAGATATAATTGGGAGATAACGGCTAAAAAAATGGTAGGTATGTTTAGTGAAAACTAGTTTGTCTATATTAATGATTCACGAATATTATTTCCCTGAAATGACTGGTACAGGAAGAAGGACTCGAGAATTAGCAGAATCTTTCGTAAAAAATGGGCATAAAGTTACGGTTTTAACTTCTTTCCCGAGACAATTTAGATCTATGTCAGATATACACTGTAAATCTTATGAAGACCTGAATGGGGTTGATGTATATCGAATCAAAAATATCTTTGAAGTGAAAGACAAAGTCTTTTTACGTATGTTGTCATATTTATTTTTTGTACTATTTTCAATCAAAAAAGCTTTGAAATTATCTAAAGATTCTGATTTGATCATTTCTGTTGCACCTATCTCTTCAGCTATAATAGGTGCATTAGTTAAAATAATTAATAACAAACGTCATCATTTTGATGTGCCAGATATTTTGCCAGACCTTGGAATAGCAGCTGGGATGATAAAAAATAGATGGCTTATTTATATATTATATAAACTTGAAAAATGGGTTTATAAACATTCAAATTCAATTTCAACATGTACTAGAGGACAGTCACTGAATATTATAAGCAAGGGGGTGCCCTCGAATAAAATATCCCATATACCCGATTGGGTAGATACATCATTTTTTGATAATAGTTTAAAACTATATAAGGATGAGTGCAATGAGATATACAAATTTCCAGGAAAAAAAATAGTTTCTTTTTTTGGGAATATTGGTGCTCTTCAAAATCCAAAGATATTTATTGATATTATGCAATCCTTAAAAGATAATAATTATCATGATATATTGTTTCTTTTTTTTGGTGATGGGATTATTCTGCAAGAACTAAAAAGTATGGTAAAAGGAAAAGGTGTTGACAATATTAAATTTATTGGAAGGATACAAAGAGAACATGTTCCTGCCTGTATGACGATGTCGGATATTCTTATAACTAACTATGTTTCAGATGAACACTTAGACTTATATATTCCTGGCAAATTATTTGAATATGCGATATCTAAAAGGCCAATTATTATGGGATCAAGAGGAGACTCGAAAAAATTAATAGAAAATTATTCACTAGGCATTACTGTTGAACCGTCAGATCTAGAAGGATTTAACAAAGAAATAATAAATATTTTATATGGAAAATATAAATATAGGCCAAAAACAGAGAAGTTTAAAGATGATTATTCATTAGGTAATATTATTAAATTGTATGATGAAATACTCTATAAATGTTTTAATTAACAATTGATAATTGAGGATATAATGTTTAAAAATAAAACGTTACTAATTGTAGGTGGCACAGGGTCATTTGGCAATGCTGTATTAAAAAGATTTTTAAC
>CAZQYT010000148.1:0-4189 GCA_964597475.1 uncultured bacterium
GAACAGGACTGCCCATAGTACTTCTTAAATAAACTTTGTGGGGTAAGCACATCCCCAAATAGCATTAAATCGTATACGCCCTACTCCCCTTGAGATATGTAATCAATCATCCGAGAGGAGCATCGAGAAGAATTTCGTGCTTATTTGGTACTTAATTCAATATGCTTGGTACTTATTGTGGTACTTATCATATGGTCAAGATTGATTAAATTTGACTATGAGTATTGATGATATTTCAAAGACAAAAGACAAGTATTCTGTGAGGTATAAATCATTGGAAGTAAAAGATGAACAGATGAAGCGATTCAGAGATTCAACACAGGTGGATTTAACCTATGAAGATTCTTTAAATACGGCTTTAGTCATAACATCTGAATTACAAAAGCCAAAAGAGTATAAATGGATTAAGGACATGATTGATGCTGAAGAAAAATTGAGGAATAATCCAGTATTCAAGAGTTTGTTTGAAATATCAGAATCTATGAAGAAAGCAATGAAGCCAAGCCCAATGGTTGAAGAAATGATAAAGCAACAGAAGAAAGCATCTCAATTATTTTATAAGAATAATGAATCATTATTAACTCAAGCAGATGATATTCGTAAGACGGCATTAGGTATTACAGGCACAGAGTACAATGCCAATTTAACCAAAATTAAAAACATACTTGGCGATGGCATATTAGAAATAGGCAAGAAGATTGAATTTCATCATAATGAAGCAGAAAAATGCCAAGAACAAATACAACATATTGATGAACAAGTTGAAGTTGAAACGAAGAAGATGGAAATGGCACACCATAGAGATGAAATGATTAGGCTATCAGCAGTAGTACAACAAGTTGACCCAATGTATGTATCTCAATTTATGAAAGATTCATACAGGCAAGATATGAAGCCATTTGAAATCCCTACGAGCAAAAAAGCAGGAAAAAAATATTCATAAAATTGGTCAAAATTGCATCATTAATGGCTTTAAGAAAATAATTATTTAATTTATGTAATGATACAAAAAAATCATCAAGAATGGAATTTGCGAAATACATATTCTGACTTACCTGATTGTTTCCATGAAAAAAGGCTACCCTCCTCAGTGATAAAGCCTAAATTAGTGTATTTTAATAATGATTTAGCTAAAAGAATGAATCTGGATTTTTTAATTGATGACACATTTTTAATTGAGAATGTCTTTTCTGGAAATGAAATTCCCAAAGATGCAATTCCAATAGCCCAAGCATATGCGGGGCATCAATTTGGCCATTTTACGATGCTTGGAGATGGTAGAGCAATTTTATTAGGTGAGCAGATAGATTCAAATGGAAAAGTACATGACATTCAATTAAAAGGATCTGGACAAACTTCTTATTCAAGAAGAGGAGATGGAAAAGCCACATTGAGTTCCATGTTAAGAGAATATATCATGAGTGAATCAATGCATCATTTAGGCATACCAACAGCAAGAAGCCTTGCTGTTGTTGAAACTGGCGAAAAAGTATATAGAGAAACAAGTAATGATGGTGCGATCTTGACTCGAATATCTTCTAGCCACATTAGGGTGGGAACTTTTGAATATGCCAGACATTTCTGTTCAAAGGAAGATTTTCAAACATTCATTAATTACGTGATTAATAGACATTATCCAGAAATTTCCACTAATGAAAATCCTCCTCTTGAACTGCTGAAAGTTGTCATGCATAAACAAATAGAATTAATAGTACATTGGATGAGAGTCGGTTTTATTCACGGTGTAATGAATACAGATAACATGAGCATTTCAGGAGAAACAATTGATTATGGCCCTTGCGCATTCATAAATAAATATGATCCAAAAACCGTATTTAGTTCCATAGATATGCATGGACGCTATGCGTTTGATAATCAGCCTAAAATTGCTTATTGGAATCTAACAGTATTTGCAGGAACACTATTGCCTTTGATTTCAAATGATAATGATGAAGCAATGCGATTAGCAAAAAAAAATTTAGATGATTTTCCAGAAGAGTACTCTAAAAAATGGCACCAAATGATGCAAAAAAAACTAGGCATAATCAAACCAAGGAAAGAAGATGTAACATTAATACGAAATTTAATTCAATTAATGAAAGATCATGGAGCTGATTATACGAATACCTTTGCGGCATTGACATTAAATAAATCTTCCAATGATTCCATGTTTAGTTCAAATGAATTCAATGACTGGAAAAAACAATGGAAAAAAAGAATTAAAAATAGCAACAATAGTTTAAAACTAATGCAAAAAAACAATCCTCTTACCATACCACGTAATCATTTGATTGAGTCAGCTTTAGATAATGCCATTCAAGGAAATAAAACTGAATTTAATGAATTACTCAATATAATGAAAAATTGCCATGATTATAACGCTCAACATGATGATTTCCAATCAATTCCAGAAGGCCATGATGAGTCATATAAAACTTATTGTGGCACATGATTAATAAATAAATGATAGAAAAAAAAGAATGCATCATGTGCAGCATGGAAATCATTGTTCTCAACTGTCATTATTCATGTGAAAATTGCGGTTTTAGTGAAAACTGCCATGACATCCCCCACATTACGGACAAAAAGGATAAAGAAAAAAATCGTGAATAATTTTTATAATTCAAACGATAATAAAGCAAAAGCATTAATGATATTATCTGCCTTATCATTTTCAATAATGGCTGCCATTGTGAAAGCCACACCTCATTCTGTAGAATTAAAGGCCTTAGCAAGACAAATTGTTAGTTGCATTTTTGTTCTAATAATAATTCTATATCATAAAAAAAGAATCATTCCTTTAAAAAAAAATATACTTAAATTAATGTTGAGATGTGTTTTTGGAACCATAGGCATCTATTATTATTTTTACTCAATAGATAATCTTTTATTGGCAAATGCTTCCATGTTAACAAGATTATCTCCTTTTTTTGTCACTCTATTTGCATTCATAATTTTAAAAGAATCAATACGTGGTATTACATGGATGATTTTCATTCCAATGCTAATTGGCTGTGGACTCATAATTAAACCAAATAGTGATCTTTTCAATCCTGCATCAATTTTTGCAATCATCTCAGCTTGTTCTGGAGCATTAGCCTATGTCATGATAAAGTCAATAGGAAAAAATGAATCTTCCTATACAATCATATTTTGGTTTACTCTAATTTCATCCTTAGGCTATGCTCCAATTGCTTTTGAAGAAATCAAAACATTAAATGGTTTTTATCATTCAAATCTCATTTTCATTGGTATTTTTGGAGTCTTAGGTCAAATTGGACTTACAAAAGCATATCAATTGGCAAAAGCAAGCCATATAGCACCTTTTGGATATTTATACATAGTTTTTACAGGAATAATAGGTTTCTATTTTTGGAATGAAATACCAGACTTTCTTTCCTTTACGGGCTATCTAATCATAATGATCTCTTATTATTTTCTAATGCGCTTTCAAGATAAAGAAGCTTAAAAATTGATCAACTATAAATACACTAAGATGCTCAATGTGATTTTAATCACACGCTTATTATCGAGGATTGTCCCATATGTAAATATTATTGTAAATTGTTTTACGATAAATGGAGAAAAAATTGAATAAACTATTAATATCTTTTATTTTAATTGTAAACATTGCATTTTCACAATATGAATATTCAAAGGAAGACTTGAATACTACATCTAGTTCATATGGTGAAATAGTTTGGAACCCAACATACAATGATTACATAACATTACACTATTTCACAACCCAAGGCTGAGCGGGCTGAACAAGCATATTCGGGCAGTTGTCCGATTTTCAAGAAGAATTACATGCAGAAGGTTATGATAAAGTTGTCATAATTGGCATTGGCCATTCTGCTCAACAAAACTTTAACTCAAATTTTTGCGCCAATTCTAATCTACCTTTAATATCTGAGCAATCTCCTAATCTTCCCATTTATGAAGCTTTTGGTGGTGAACATAGAGAATTGGTTGTAATTGATACGGATGGAGTTACGGTATTACACAGACAAACTTTAAATTCAACTTATTTTCCATTATATGAAGATGATTTTAGAGAAGTAATAATTGCAAATTATCCATCAAATTCAATGGAAGGTGACGTAAATTCTGATGAGATAGTAAACATACTAGACATTATTCAATTAGTTAACATGATATTAACAGGAGAATATGCAGATAATGCAGC
>CAZQYT010000149.1:0-4168 GCA_964597475.1 uncultured bacterium
CCTTTTTCCTTAAATCATTAATTATCTGCTTATTATTAGTTAACCATACAACTTTTATATCAGGTTTATTATTTTTGACATATTCAAACAAATATGCAGGATTATCATTATATTGCTTTCCATACCAAGCACCAAAAACCCATATATGTTTTGAACGCGGGATAAAATAGCTTGACAAGTAAAATGGAAATGAAATTAACCCAAAAAAAAACTTATACATAAAACGTTTCAATAACTTTAAATTAAAATTTGTCATTAATTTAATTTTAAAATATTATTTACTATTTCTAAATCTTTGTTGAAATCTATCTCCATACAAAAAAAATCTGAAATATCAACAGCAGTTACTTTTAAACCACTTTTAATGGCTAATTCTAATCCTTTTTCAAAATAATCACTATCTTGACAATTTGATAAATATTTCAATAATATAGGAACTTCTTTACTAAGAATTTTATGAATTCCAAGTGACTCACCTTCAGGCTTATTAACTTCTTTAGAAATTTCTACTACAAACCCATCACTATTTGTTATATACTTTACTTCCTCTTCTCCAACTCTTTCTTTATTGACCGCCATACATGTGCCATCATAATCAATAATCCTGCCAATAACTCTATGATCAAAATATACATCTCCATTCAACCAAATCATATCATTGCCATTTAATTCATTTAACCCAATTAATAAACTTTTAGAAGTATTGGTTGTTTCATATTGTTTATTATATAAAAATGATAACTCTGGAAATTTTTGAATAATCATTTCTTTTTTATATCCAACAACTACAAATATATCTTCAATATCCACATACCGACTTAATGCTTCTATCTGATGACTCATAATGCTTTTATTATCTACTAAGCATGTAAGTGCTTTAGGATGAGATCTGCCTAACCTTGAACCGATCCCTGCAGCTAATATTAAAACTTTCATTCTTATCTCCTATTCATGCCAATGAGATAGATCCTTATTAATGATATCTTCCAATTCTTTAATAATGGGAAAAAAAATATCATCTAATTTTTCTTTTTCTTTTACATCTATTAAACTTTTTTCTATATGTCTAATATTGATTTTTTCTATATACTTCATAACACCTAATGGTTTATTAATAAATTTACTCCTCAAATTGCCCAAAAGTGGTGAATATTTTTTAACTAAATTTCTAAGAATTTTTAAACGAAAAGTTTTATGCGAATTTAAAATATCATATTTAGGCGTAAATGATGAATCTACCTTTAAAAATTTTAAAAGATCTTTATAGATTTCATCAGTATTGTTTTTCAATTCATCCAATAAAATAATTTTTACATTTTTTTTTTTAAATATATTTAAAAAAAATTTGATCTGACTAGGCAGCTTATAAACATATGTCTTGTAAAATAACTTTTCAATTAAATCTATATTTTTTGGTATACATTTACCTTTCATTCGTTCTTTTTCTAAATTTAATGCTTTAGAAAGCAATTTTTCATTTTCATTTCCACTATAATAGTATTGAGAATGCATTGAATTAATCATGTCGGTTGGATGACGAAGCATAATAACTATTTTTGCTTTAGGATTAAATTGATATATTTCTAGTGGTGCCAATGATGAAAACAAATAATATGGCGATTTTTCACCAATAATGATTTCATCTTTTGCATCTGAAAATAAATTTAAATATTTATTTTTTCCTGTAATATGAACTTCGTTTAGTTTATTTAAATCTTTACCAAAATAATGTGGCTCATTATAATTAGACATAAAAATATCAGGATGTTGCTGCAAATAATAATTCAATGAAGTCGTTCCACATTTAGGAGCACCAACTATAAAAAAATTAGGCTTCCTTATTAATTCATTCATCAATTTTCTTTTTTTTTAAATAATGCTTAAACCAAAGTCTAATAATTGATTTATATTTCATTTTAATTTTTTTAAGACTCCAATTACCTCCAATGGATGCAGAAACATGGTGATATATCTCTGCATCAGGCCAATAATAGATATTAACACCTTCTTTCTTAGCCCTAATGCATAAATCTACATCTTCTCCATACATATTAAACTTCTCATCAAATCCATTTAATTTTCTAATAATTTTTGGTGATGTAAATAAACAGCACCCAGTAACATAATCAGTTTTAATTGGATGGGAATATTGCAAACCATCTTTTTTTCTAATCCCTCTGTGAGAAATTTTCCCATACTTCAACTTTATTTTTCCACCTGCATACCAAATTTTTTTATATTTATTCTTATAAAAAATCTTGGAACCAAAAATACTATTAGCACTATACTTAGATAAAGCAAGTACAAAACTATTTAATATATTCGAAGTTACTTCAGTATCATTATTTAATAATAATATAAAATCTGATTCATTAAAATCATTAGTTTCAAAATATTTATTATAGCCTTTAGCATATCCAAAATTAGTATCTAATTTGAATAATTTAACTTTAGGAAAATTTTCATCAACCATACTGCGAGAATCATCAATAGAATCATTATCAATAACTACCGTAGAGTAATTATCATAATCAATTTTCATTATTGAATTCAAACATGATTTTAACAATGCACGACCATTCCAATTCAAAATTATAATTTTAATAGAAGGGTTCATTTTTTTTTATAAATATTTTCGATTCCAGAAATAAAGGTTTTCCATGAAAATTTTTCTTTATAACTAGAAATAAACACTCCCATTTCTTTAAATTTATTTTTTAATAATTTTTCATATAATATTTGAGACAACATAACATGATCCTCAGATTTAAAAATATATCCTGTTTTTCCACTATCTACAATTTCAGGCAATCCACCAACATCTGAAACTATAATAGGAATATCATAATTATATGCAATCTGTGCAATTCCACTCTGAGAAGCAGATTTATAAGGTAATACTACGACTTCTGATGCAGAAAAATATGTTGCAACCTCACTATCGGGTATATATAAATCGTGCCAAGTGATAAGATCATTAATTTTCAACTCATTAATTAAATCAATATATTTATTCTTATTTTCATAACATTCACCTGCAACAAGTAAATGAAAATCTAACTTTTTTTTCTTTAAATTTGATAATGCTTTTAATAAAACATCAAACCCCTTATAAGAACGAATTAAACCAAAAAATAATATTATATTTTCTGATGTAACCTTTAACTCTTTTTTCGCATCATTTTTATTAATCTTACTAGGATATGAATCATAAATAGGATGAAAACATTTTATATAATTAGGATTATCTATTATTTCTTGTAATTCATTTTCCGTCTGGTTAGATAAAACAATATGCCCATGCATTCCATTCAATAAATATTCCATTAATAAATTACTAAAAGGTGTTTTTTCATGTGGTAAAATATTATGACATAAAGAAATCAATTTGGTATTTGGAGATTTTCTTCTTATCTGTAAAGAAATTATACTTAAACAAGGGGAAAAAAAAGGATTCCAAATATTAAAAATAATTAAATCAAATTTCCCTTTAGATAATTTCCTACCCACATTAAACCAATTTATAGGATTCATGGAATCAATACAAAGTTCACCTAATATTTTAGTTGAATCTAAAAATTGACTTTTACCAGGAAATAATAAATTAGGATATTGCCTTTTAAAATTTATGACTTTAACTAAATGTTTTATAGAAATTTTTTCAACTAAAATAGAGCAAAATTTAGAAATTCCTCCTCTATATGGAGGCGCAACTGATATTATTGCAATATGCATTTATTTTTTATTAGAATTTTTACTTAAAAATATTTTTCTATCTTTTCGCATATTAGTTTTTATAAATAATTCACCTAAAAGGCCAATTGAAAAAAATTGGATCCCAATAATTAACAATAATAAACCTAAAAATAAAATAGGACGATTACCAATCCAAATACCATTAAACCAACCAATAGTCAAATAAATACATATTATAAAGCCTAACAAAAACAATAATAGACCAATCATTCCAAAAAAATGTAATGGCCTGTTAAAATATCTACTAGTAAATAACACAGTAAATAAATCAAAAAAACCATGGGATAACCGATTTAAGCCATATTTTGTCGTGCCATATACTCTCTTACGATGATGCACCTCCAACTCAGTCACAGAAAATCCTAATCTCCCAGCTAAAGCTGGGATGTATCTATGTAGTCCTCCATATAGG
>CAZQYT010000150.1:0-4167 GCA_964597475.1 uncultured bacterium
AAGACACTAAGGACTGGGATGACTTTGTTAATAAGTCTAATAATGGAACCATGTTCCATACCCGCTCATTTCTAACTTATCATATTGATAGGGAATTTGAAGACCATTCACTTATTTTTATAAAAAAGGGCAAGATGATTGCTGTCCTCTCTGCTGCTGAAGTGATGAATGGTTCTAAGAAAGTTCTTTGCTCACATCCAGGGGCATCTTTTGGATCATTGGTATATAAGCAATTACTCTCTTTTAAAGAAGCCATGAATATTGGAGAATTACTAAAAAATTACGCTAATGAAAATGAATTCAATACAATTACAATTACCATGCCCCCTATAATTTATTCGGTGACACCATCTGATTATTTTGAATTTTCTTTATTAAAAATTGGTGCGTATCCTGAAAAATCTGAAATGTCATCAGTGGTAAATTTAAATTTGTCAATAAATGAAATTAAGGCGAATATAAAATCATCTCATCGTCAAGCTGAGCGGAAGGCAGAAAGACATGGAATTATTATAAAAGAGTCAAATGATTATAAAACCTTTTATTCAATTCTTGTCCGTAATTTAGAATTACGACATGAAGTTAGGCCAACACATACACTTGCAGAATTACAAAAACTGGTGAAATTTTTTCCTGAAAAAATAATTCTACATACTGCATATCATAAAGATAATATGATTGCTGGTATAGTCAATTTCGTTTGTAATGATAATACGGTATTGGCTTTTTATATTTGTCATGATCATCAATACCAAGATTATCGGCCATTAAATTTATTGTTTTTGCATATTTTTGATTGGGTGATCAAAGGTGGGTATAAATTTTATGATTTTGGAATTTTTACTGTTAATGAAGAACCCAATTATGGACTGGCTAGATTTAAAGAAAATTTTGGAGCAAATGGATATTTTAGAAAAACACTACGGATTGATATTTAAATGTCTTTAAAAACACTTGGGAGACAATCCTTTATTTATGTATTTGGCCATCTATTTGCAAGATTGGTTACTTTCTTACTTCTTCCGCTTTATACATATCGTCTGGCCCCGGAAGAATATGGTGTAGTCTCCCTCATTTATGCTTTCATTGCGTTTGCTAACATAATATTTACTAACGGGATGGATGTATCATATATGCGTTTCCAAGGTATGGAAAAAACAGAGGAAAATAAAAGAACCATTTTCTCAACTAGTTTTATTTGGCTTATTCTATCAACCTTGATATTGGGTAGCCTAATGTATTTTCTTTCACAAAATATTGCCTCAATTACGGTTGGAGGCAAGTACACAAATCTTATTCAGCTTTCGGTTGGGATACTTTTTTTTGATACATTAATTGCGTTGCCGAAAGTACTGTTGCGATTAGAAAACAAAGTATATCATTTTATTTTTCTGGAATTAATTCACGTATTTATTGTATTGGGATTAAATGTTTGGTGGATTGGTTTCCTTCATCTAGATATTAAGTATATCTTTATGAGCAATTTGATTGCATCAGGAGGAGTTTTTCTTCTTGTTATACCAACAATAATAAAATCTATTGAGTTTCGTTTTAATACTTATCGGTGGAATGAATTATTTATTTTTGCCCTGCCATATATTCCTGCTGGAATCGCAAATATCCTGAATGAACTGATTGACCGCTATATGATTAAATGGCTTGTAGATGAAAATGCTGTTGGACTCTACAGCGCAAGCTATCGCTTGGGAATATTTATGCTGATCATTGTGGTGGCATTTAAGTTCACCTGGCAACCTTATTATCTGAAACAGGCAGATAGAAAAGATGCACCCAAATTGTTTGCACGAGTAGGGACATATTTTCTGTTGGTTACATCTTTTCTTTTTCTCTTTGTATCCTTTTTTATTAAATACCTTGTTCAAATCCCTATTGGTAGCAATCCGATTATTAGCCCAACTTATTGGGCCAGCTTAAGTATAGTTCCGGTTGTGCTTCTTGCGTATATTTTTTTGGGAGTATTTCTTGTACAGCTTCCGGGTATTTATATCAAAAAGAAAAATGTCTGGATAGCAGCGTTGAACGGGACTGCTGCTGTTATCAATATTATTCTTAACCTAATATTGATACCCCAATATGGATATAAATCAGCAGCAGTAGCAACTTTGGTCGGTTATTGTGTAATGGTTGTTCTGCAGTATATTGTTATCAAACGTTTTTATCCTCTTACTTGGGAATGGGGAAGAGTATTACGAATTATATTAATAACAGGGGTTCTTTTTCTAGTTTGGAAATGGTGTGGAGAAAGATGGATTGTCGGATTAATAAATATCTGTTTGTATCCAATAGTGTTATGGGTTTCTCATTTTTTTATGGATAATGAAAAACAGTTAATTCAATTTAATCCCAATATTAAATAATGAAGATTTGTTTATTAACCACCAACTCTAATCCCTACGATGACAGAATTTATTACAAACTATCGCGATCTCTTAAAAAAATAGGAACTGTGTCGATTATCAATCCACGAGTTGCATCATCATCAGAAGATGGTATAACAATTGTGGGTAATGATAATAAATATCCAGTTAGTGATTCATTGTGGATAATTGAACAACTCAAAATAATTAATCCCGATATTATCCAGGTTACGGAACCTTTATTGCTTGCTCCTGCAATTAAATACAAATCGAACTACACGGTAAAAATTATATATGATCCGGCAGAAGATTGGAGCACCATGTACCGGGAATTTTCCAGAAAACCAGCGCCCATTCCGAAATTGCTGGGGTTTGGAATACGTCAATATGAGAATTGGTTTCTTCCTAAAATAGATTATTTCATTGCTAGTGACGATTGGCTATTTGATTATTACAATGAAAAAGGACCATGTACACT
Organism: uncultured bacterium; assembly: GCA_964597475.1. GTDB lineage: Bacteria > Fidelibacterota > Marinisomatia > SCGC-AAA003-L08 > D37C17 > JAYZCM01. The sequence goes on from CAZQYT010000150.1 coordinate 2,857, forward strand.
GATCTATAATTATCCTAATCAGGATATTTTTTCCATAGATTTAGAGTCTGTATCTCGCAGACCATTTTCTTGTGTTTACCATGGGCAATTGCGTAGGGAAAGAGGATTATTTTATATGATCGAAGCAATGAAATTGGTTGTAGAAAAATATCCAGAGGCTTATTTGGATTTAGTTGGACATTTTTCCTATTTTTCTGAAAAAGAATTAAGTTTTCAACTAATAAAAAAAAATGGATTAATGAATAATATTAACATTTCTTTGCCCATACCTCATTTGGAAATCCCAAGGAGAATAGCTCGAAGCACTATTGGATTATTGCCCTTTTACAATATTGATAAATTTCGCAATAATATAGTAATTAAGATGTTTGAATATAGCGCTTGCAAATTACCCATTGTTTCTTTTGATCTTCCTCCATCTACGAAATATCTTGAAAGTGTAAACTGTGGTATTTATGTCGAACCCGATTCACCTAGCGCAATGGCTGAAGGGATTATGAAGATGTTTGAAAAAAATGAAGCATATTCTACTTATAAGCTAAATGGTTATAATTCCTTTGTTGAAAAGTATTTCTGGGAAGCTCAGGAAAAGGAGTTGTTTGCTTTATACAAAAGATTGATCAATGCAAATTAAAAGAAAATGAACGTGGAATTACTACCTTTACTTAATTATATTGAGGTCTCAACGCATCTTTCTTTTAACACTCTTAAACAAAATAATAAAACTATAATTATTCTCAATCCAAAATTGAACACTCCACTTGGGAACAGGATGCTAACATTGCCAGATTTAATAGGGCTCACTTTTTATTATTCAAGTGATATACCACCACAAATTAGCTTTCTGGGAAAAGAGATACAGGTAAGTCAAAACGCCCCTGATAAAACTGAAAAAAAGTCCATTTCAATTCCATGGAAGCAATTAGAGTATCCTAATTAGACAATGACTTTACGAATTTTATACATTTCGCCTGAGAATACGGTTGGTACATTAAGTAGCTGGAAACGTGCTCACGAAGACAAGGGTAATGAATGCACATTTGTCACCCTTTACAAATCAAAACAAAAATATGACCCAGGCATTTGTCTGAATCTGCCATTGGTCAATACGAGCTCTTGGTATTTGTGTGGGCGACGTCGCTACTATCAGATGTTTCATGGAGAACTGGGTGACTATAAAGAAAAAGATGGTTATCCACCAACTTGGCATCCAAATACACGTTTTGAGAAACGCTATTTTCAGTTCAGTGATTGGGTTTGGCATTTTTATATTGAACCCGCCATAGAAAAATATGGTTTAATGGATTATGA
>CAZQYT010000151.1:0-4153 GCA_964597475.1 uncultured bacterium
GTGAAATAGATTATTTTAAAATTAAAGAGATAAAACAGCAGGAAATTGGAATTAGTTTAACTACAGTGCGTTCATTTAAATCATATGTCATTGGTTTTTCATTTAAGCCTAGTTTTATTAGTTTAGCAGAATTTTCAGGCTATGGTTTTTCGTTTGATATTATAACATTAAAACAATTATCTAGAAAATTAAATTTCATAATGGAGGTTAATGATCTTTTTGCATTTAAATATTGGAACACGGAATCATTGGAAGAATTTCCACCTATGATTAGAAGTGGTGTGTTTTATGAAAATCCCTTTTTTAATGGTGGCTTTTATTTTGGTGGTAATATTAATGAAAATACTCCTTATCAATATAATGTGGGAATTGAATTTATAAAAGATGAATATATGTTTTTTAGATTAGGTACTTCCTATGAAAATGTATTTTCTATTGGACTTGGCATTAAAACATCAATTTTAAATGTAGATTATGGATATCTACATTCAATGGAAAAGAATTTTTCTAATGCTACTCAAATTATAAGTTTGAAAATTTCATTAGATGATTTAGTTTTATTAAGAGGTAAAATAAAACCTTAATTCCTTTGTGTTTAATATGAAAAAAATGTTAGTATATATGACGGAGACTTTATCTTAAATCATATTCAATCGTAAGGAAAAAAATGATTAAAAGCATGACAGGTTATGGCAAATGTGAAAAACAAACAGAAAATTTAGGGTTATCGTTAGAATTACGTACGTTAAATAGCCGTTATTTAGATTTTTCTCATCGCTTGCCTAAAGCATTATTGCCATTTGAAGATGATGCTTTAAAATTAATTAAAAATAAATGCATTAGAGGTAAAGTGATATTGTCAGTTAAAATTGAATATTTTGGAAATGAAAAAGATAATTTTGTTTTAAATGAAGATAAATTGAAAAATTATATGACATTGATTGATCAAATTAAGGGTTTTACTTCAATAAATGAGTCTTTATCAATTAATGATGTTTTAAGCTTTCCTGATATTATGAAAAATGAAAATCATAATAATGAAATTGAATTGAAAGATTTTTTTTTGGATTCTCTTAGTGAAGTTTTAGATGAAAATGATAAGTCTCGTATTTTAGAAGGAACTAATCTTAAAGATGATTTAATTAAACGAATTAAAATTGTAAAAAAATATATTAATGATATCACTTTGATTTTTAAAAATCAATATAAAGAAAATTTTAAAAAATATAAATTAAAAATTATTGATTTGTTAAATGATTTAGATTTAGATGAAAATAGAATTTATCAGGAAATAGCCATTTCTTTAGAAAAGAAAGATATAACTGAAGAAATTGTACGTTTTAAGAGTCATGTGTCTTTATTTGAAAAATTTATGAATTCAAATAAAAATGAAGGTAAAAAATTAAATTTTCTTTTACAAGAAATGGGACGAGAAGTGAATACCATAGGGTCTAAAACTGATATAATTGAAATTAGCCATATGGTAGTTCAGCTTAAAGATGAAATAGAAAAAATAAGAGAACAGGTGCAAAATATAATATGAATAAAGGTAAGCTATTTGTTTTATCAGCGCCTTCAGGTACTGGTAAGACTACAATTTTAAAAACATTATTAAAGAATAATCCAAAATGGAAATTTTCTGTTTCTGCAACAAATCGTACACCTAGAGAAGGTGAAATAGATGGAAAAGATTACATTTATATGTCTAATGAAAAATTTGACCATGCTGTTAAATTTGGTGATTTTTTAGAATGGGAGTGGGTGCATGGTAATAAATATGGTACACCTATTGGACCTTTAGAAGACTCATTAGATGAAGGGTCTAAAATGTTGCTTGACATTGATGTTAAAGGTGGCCTTTCTGTCATGGAGGAATTTCCAGATGAAACCATTGGTATTTTTATTGAACCTCCTGGTGATGAAATTGCAGAAAAATTAGAAATTTTAGAAGAACGTTTGAAAACAAGAGGTAATGATCCTCCACAATTAATTGCTAAACGATTAAAACGTTTTGCATTAGAAATGGAGTACAAAGAAAAATTTCAATTTCATTTTATTAATGATAAATTAGAAAAAACAATAAAAGAGATAGAAAAAATTATTAAGGAGAACTAAAAATGAATGTTAAAACTGTACATATGAAAGATTTATTTAAAAGGAATGACGATTTATATGCTTCTGCAATGATTATTGCAAAACGAGCAAAACAGATAATTGATGATAGAGTTGTTCCTATTGATGATAATGAAGAGATTGAAGATTCTGGAGATTTTGATCGACCTATAACTATTATTGATGAAGAAAAACCAGAAGCAATTGCACTTCAAGAGTTTATTGATGGAAAATTAGATTGGCGTGAAAGTAATCTAGATATTGAATGTGAGAATGAGTGATTTTTTAAATTATAATAGAAAATTATAATTTGTCATTTAATCATTTTCAAAATTTCCATGATAGGTTTGATGGGGATTTACAATCATTAAACAAATTAATTTTTGATTGTCAAAAGTGTTCATTAGGTAAAACACGTAAAAATTTAGTATTTGGTTCAGGAGATCCAAAAGCAAGAATAGTTTTTGTAGGTGAAGCTCCAGGTAAACAAGAAGACATAAAAGGCTTACCTTTTGTAGGTAGATCAGGAAAAATATTAGATGAAAATTTATCTTTAATTAATATGACAAGAAATGATGTTTATATATGTAATGTTTTAAAATGTAAACCACCTAAAAATAGAAATCCTTTATCTTCTGAAGTAGATAACTGTGAGCCTTATTTAATTAAACAACTTCGTATTATAAAACCAAGGTTAATTGTAGCATTAGGGAAAATTGCTGCATCTACTATTTTAAAAACTAATGAACCATTGAAAGATTTGAGAAATAAAATATTTAAGTATGCAGACATTGATCTTTTAGTAACTTATCATCCTGCTGCATTATTACGTAATCCGAACTTGAAAAAAGAAGTTGGAGATGATTTTAATTTAATATATCAAAATTATTTAAGCTAATTTCATGACTGAAAAAAAACAATCAATTAAAACTCAACCTCAATCATTAGAGGCAGAAAAAGCTGTTTTAGGATGTATGTTAATAGATCCAGAAGCTGTACCACGTGCATTGCATTTATTAACTGAGAATAGTTTTTTTAGTAAAAATCATTTATATGTTTATCAAGCCATATTAAATTTATTTGAAAAAAATATTTCAATAGATAATATTAGTGTAACTGATGAACTTGGAAAAACAGGTAAGTTAGAACAAGTTGGTGGTGCATATTTTATTACTGGGTTATCATCTGATGCGCCAACGGCATCTAATGTAGAATATTACGTTTCCATAATAAAAGAAAAAGAAATGTTACGTTCTATAATTAAATCTGCTGTGCAAATGAGTACCCAAGCATATGAAAGCACTGAAGATGCTACTATTATTTTAGATCAAGCTGAACAGATACTTTTCAACTTATCTCAAGATGCTGAAAGAGGAAAATTTAAATCAATAGAGCCAATTTTACATGATGTACTTGATAATTGGGGTAGCCGAAAAAAAGGAGATTTAATTGGAGTTCCAACAGGCTATGTTGATTTAGATAATTTATTATCAGGAATGCAAAAGTCTGATTTAATTATTTGTGCAGGTAGACCCTCTATGGGTAAAACGGCTTTAGCATTATGTATGGCTAGAAATGCAGCTTTAGAATTTGGACATAAAGTAGGTTTATTTAGTTTGGAAATGTCAAATTCTCAGCTTGTTGAACGACTCTTGACAGGAGAAGCAAAAGTTGATAGTCATTTAGTTAGGACAGGGAAACTTCCAAAAAATGAGTGGAGGAAATTATCACAAGCTGCAGGTTCATTATCTGAAGCTAATATATTCATTGATGATTCTGCAGGTTTAAATATTATGGATCTTAGAGCTAAAGCAAGACAATTAAAAGCTGAAAAAGATATTGAATTACTGATAGTAGATTATATTCAACTTCTACATTCAGGATCAAGAGTTGAAAGTCGTCAGCAGGAAATTTCATATATATCAAGATCATTAAAAGCTTTGGCTAAAGATCTTGACATACCTATTTTAGCTCTTTCTCAATTATCAAGAGCTGTTGAAAATAGAACTGATCATCGACCAATAATGTCTGATTTAAGAGA
>CAZQYT010000152.1:0-4144 GCA_964597475.1 uncultured bacterium
TAAAAAAGTGCTTTTTCCAGCCATATTCGGCCCAGTTATAATTGCTAATTGTATATTTTCATAATCTAATTTTAAATCATTTGGAATAAAATCTTCACCAATTGGCAATAAATCCTCTACAACAGGATGTCGACCATTTTTTATTTCCAAAGAATTAGATTCTTCAATTATTGGACGATTATATTTCTTTTCTAAGGCAAGTTCAGCCAAACCACAAGCAACATCAAAACGTGAAAAAACTTTTGCATTCATCTGAATTTCTTTAGTAAAAGAAAGAATTGTATTTTTTAACGAATTAAAAATTGAAGCCTCTAATTCAATGATTTCGTCTTGTGCTGTTAAAATTTTTTCTTCATATTTCTTCAATTCCTCAGTAAAATAACGTTCTGAATTAGCTAAAGTCTGTTTCCTAATATAATGTTTAGGAACTTTACCAATATGTGTTTTAGTCACTTCCAAGTAATATCCGAAAATTTTATTAAATCCAATTTTCAAGCTAGGTATAGAAGTTTTCTTTTGCTCTTCAAGTTGCATTTGAAGCATCCAAGAACTAGCATCTTCAGATAATTTATGTAATTCATCTAATTTTTTTGAAACACCTAATGCTATATAGCCACCTTTATTTGTATTAACTGGTGGATCAAGCTTTATTGTTGATAATATTTCTAACGTAATTTTTTCAACATCAATAAATCTAGTATTAAGATTAAATAAAGCTTTTTCCTTTTTTGAAATATTTTTTTTAAAAAAAGATATTTTCTCTAAACTATTACCTAAATTCATAATATCTCTAGGTGTAGCCTTATCTGTTGAAATACGTCCAATTATTCTTTCAATATCTCCAATTTCTTTTAATTCATCTTTAATCTGATTTAACAATTTCTTTTTTTTAATTAACTCATTTATTCTATCCATCCTATCATCAATCTTTATTTTTTCAGTCAACGGTTGACGTAGCCAATTCTTTAATAAACGACTACCTGCAGATGTAATTGTTTTGTCAATAGTTTTTATTAATGTACCATGGATTCCCTGAGTAGATAGAGAATTAAATAATTCTAAGTTTCTAATTGTAAAATCATCAAGACCCATAACACCATCTTCCTTAATCACAGATAAAGATGTAATATGTTTTATTTTCCCTTTGAAATTTTGGTCAATATAATAAAGTGCTGAGCCTACTGATAAGATTGCTAATACATCCTTTTCAATTCCAAATCCATTTAAACTTTTTACATTAAAAAAAGAAATTATTTTTTCATATGCAACGTTATGACTACAACACCAATCAGGAATTTTAGTCCTAAATAATAATTTATCATTAATTAGCAAGTTGAAATCTTCTTCTTGATCTTCAGGAATAATAACTTCAGAAACATTGAATTGTTTTAAAATTTTATTTAATTCCATTTTATTGCGACTACATGTTAATAATTCTCCCGTAGAACAATCTAATAAAGCAATTCCACATTGAAGATCATTCAATACTATTGCACATAAATAATTGTTTTCATTTTTTACTAAAAAACGTTCTGACAATGCAGTTCCTGGAGAAAGTACTTCAACTACTTCTCGCTTAACAAGGCCTTTGGCTTTTTTTGGATCTTCTATTTGCTCACAAATTGCAACACGATGCCCAGCCTTTAACAACTTATGCAAATGTTGATCTAATGAATGAAATGGAAAACCAGCTAAAGGTACGGAAGAAGCTGCACCATTTGACCGTTTTGTTAAAGTAATACCTAAAATGTTAGATGTTTTCACTGCATCTTCATCAAAAGTTTCATAAAAATCGCCCATTCTAAAAAGTAGTATCGAATTAGGATGATTTTTTTTAGCTTCATAAAACTGTTTCATTGCAGGTGTTAAAACATTTTTACTCATTTAATCAATCTCCTAGAATTTCCATCTCTATACGTTATTTTCTCCTTATCAAAAAGTTCTAATAAAGGAACAGCATATTTTCGGCTTGTATTTGCTAGTTCCTTAAATTCAGAAATTGATAATAGATCATGATTAATAAAATGATTTAACACTTTTTCCTTTAATAAAATGAAATTTTGTCTTGTAAACATCAAACTACCATCTAGCCTTAAAACCTCCCCTTCTTTTTCTGCAATATTCATTATTTTCATTAATTTATTTTTATCAAAATTTGTCTTCTTAGATAAATCATCTAAACTTGATGACATAAACCCTTGCTCACCTAATATATTCATTATTTCACTTTGGATCTTTAAATCTTCAGGATCTAATTTGATAGTAAATGATGAATCTAACAAAAGCTCTCCCTTTTTACTTACTATTTTTTCATCTAGCATCTCCTCTAACAATGCTTCTAAAATAGAATTATTCAAATTCAACTTTTGCCTTATTTGCTCCTTTTGTATGCCAATACTTAATGGATTATTTTCATGAAAATTAATTAAATGTTTTTTTATTCTATTTTTCAATGATAATAGTTGTTTTTTTGTAAGTATCCATTTTGATTTTTTATGTTTTAACCAAAATAAATTTTCTTCCTTTTCAACTAATTTATTAATTTTATTTTCTGATAATCCTAATCTTATTTTTATTTTATCAATAGTAAACGGATTAATATCTTGTTGTTCTATAAATTGAATGCACTTATGAGAATCCTTCACCTCATATAATTTCAATATTTTCTGCTTAACAATTCTCCATCTACCTTCAATATGATTATCTAAAACCACACCTCCTCCAATTGTAATTACTGGAGAATAACTTCTTATAATAAATTTATCATCTATACTTGCTATCATTGGAGTTTCAAAGCGCACTAAAGCACAACATTCCTTTCCAGACTCTATTTGTTTGTTATTTATCAATGCCAAACGAGCCATGCCTTCTTGTGTGCCAATATGAATTCTAATTCTTTGGTTTTGAATAATAGATTTTTTTACTGAATGTAATGTCTTAATAACTGCACCAATTTGAGATACTGATTTGAAAAATCCAGGTGTAGCAATCTGACAACCTCTTTGAATTTGAGATTTTTCTACACCTTGTAAATTAATAGCAGCTCTATCACCAAGATTTACAAAATCAACTTTCTTTCCATGTGACTGCAAACTCCTCACTTTAGTAATAATTTCTCCAGGAATAATTTCTATTTTTTCACCAACTGTTAAATTTCCTGAAATAACTGTTCCAGTCACAATTGTCCCATATCCTTTAAGACTAAAAACCCGATCAATATTTTGTCGAAAAATACCTCTATCATTTTTTTGAGGCACCTCTTCACATTCTTTTAATAAAAAATTTTTTAATTTATCAATTCCATTTCTCTTCTCTGCTGATACAAGCATCATAGGTGCATTTTCCATAAATGTACTCTTAGTCATTTCAATTAAATCTAGCTGAATTAATTCTAACCATTCTTCATCAACTAAATCAATTTTATTTATAACAATAATCCCTTTTGAAATATTTAATAAATTAAGTATTTCAAAATGTTCACGTGTTTGAGGCATTATGCCATCATCTGCTGCAACAACTAAAAGAGCAACATCAATGCTAGATATTCCAGCCATCATGTTTTTTACAAACTTTTCATGGCCAGGGACATCAATTAAAGTAATTTTATCAGAAAGAAAAGCAAACCCTATGTCAATCGTCATCCCACGTTTTTTTTCTTCACTTAAATGATCTGTATCAATACCAGTCAATGCTTTTACTAATGCTGTTTTTCCATGATCAATATGACCAGCTAAACCAATGACAACTTGTCTCAATTCAAGACTTCCTCAATTGTTTGAAACAAAAACTTATCTTGATAATCGGGAATAGCTTTAAAATCAATATAAAATTTTTGATCTCTTATATATCCTAAAACTGGATAGGATGCCATTCTAAATCTGTAACTTAAATCATTTAATTTCACATTAGATTTAATTACTATTGCAATACTAGGAAGTCTTTCTAATGGCAATGAACCACTTCCCGCTTCTACTTCTGTATTCTTAATACTAAAATTATTTTTTTTAATTATTTCAGATGATAATTGATCAATTATTTTATTGGCTCTTTTTTCTAAAGATTTATTTTCTTTTGTTAATAATTTTAAAAATAAATTTTTTTTATGAATATCATTTGGAGTTAAATAGGTCCTTAAAGTTTCCTC
>CAZQYT010000153.1:0-4136 GCA_964597475.1 uncultured bacterium
GGTTGTGCAAATGCCAATGGTTGTTGGTGGGATTGATGGCTAGAATATTGTTATCAAGAAGGTGAAGATGCTTTCACCATGGGTTGTGACCATGAAGCTATAAACAGTCAAGGCAAATGTGAAGCCATTGGCTGTACATGGGAAAATGAAATGTGTGGCGGAGAAATGCAAGGTGGCTTCCATGATGATTCTGGTCCACATGCAATAGGGGGATTAAATCAAGTACTTATAAAATGGCCAAGTGATAGTACCGGAGCTGCTGATTCATATAATATAATTAGAAATGGAGAGTATGCCTGCAATCTAAATGCTAGATGTGAAGATGCTCCTCATGAAGAGTGGTGCCTGAAGGATGGTTGCATTTGGGAGGATGAAGCATGTAGCGGAACCATGCCAGACATGATGAGCTACTGGGATGCGGGCTCAACATGCCATGATGAAACTGGTTGGGGCCTTGGCTTTGATACTGAATATTGTTACGAAATCCAATATTTGGATCATGTTTTAGATAGTGATGGCATAAGCATCATACAGCAAGATATAATACACTCACTTGAGATTTGTGCTACAACATTGCCTCAAGTTCAAGCATTCTTGCAATTAGATGTTTCTTTAGCAAATGCAAAAGTTGCAAAAGAAGCTTATATCCAAGGAACGAATCCATTTGGAGATTTGACTGGAGATGGAGAAATTGATGGGATCATCATGGTGAAAATGGTCAACCTTCTCCCTGTAGATGGATATCAATTTGATTTCAATTTAACACCTGGCATTGTTAAAGTGGTAACTGGACATGATGGAACTTCACTCATGTCAAATGGCAATCATGGTTTAGAAATTCATTTAGGGCCTTTAAATGAAAACAACATGTATGAGCCTACAAATGATGGGATGATAATGGGTTTTGACATGGCAGGCCAAAATTTCATTCCAGAAGGATTTCCTGGAAATCCACATGGTAATGAAGGCAATTTACTTGCCGTTTTAGTCTTAGGATCTGAAGGAGGCCCCATGGAAGATGTAACGGCAACCATATCAAACTTCATTGTTTCTGGTAAAAATCCCTTTACGTGGGAATCCATTGCTTTAAATGCATGTGACTCTGACATGGATCCACTTAATGGATGTTTTGAAACAGCAACTTTTGAGCCTTATGTGGATTACGATGTACCTGAATGTTTAATGGATTGTGCTGGCATCGAGAATGTGGCAAATTCTGAGGATGGATCTGAAATATGCTTATTCCTAAATCCAATTTGGGGTGTAGACGGCAGTTGCACTAGCGATTGCATGGATGAAGATTATGACCAGCTCACCTTATTCTCACACATATGCGATGGCTGTCTTGCATTAGATGCAAGTGGTGGTGCATGTACGGCATGGTTTGATGAAATTTTCGATAATAATCCTTGTAAAGAGCTTTCCCAAGAAGAATGTGCTTCTCAAGATAATAATTGCCATTGGGATGACCATGAATGCTATGAAGACTATCATGATGACGCAGAAAACGATGTTGATTGTGAACAATATAATCAGTACAATGATGGCGGGGATCTTCAAATAGGTTCGTTTTATGAAGGAGGATATGTGTTTGAACTAAATAATGATGGTACGGTACTATTGGCAGATCTTTCTGACTTAGATGAATTATCAACTCAAGCGCAAGCTGAAAATGCATGTGAAGCTTTAACATCTAACGGTCATGATGATTGGTATTTACCTTCAGCAGATAATTTAACGTCTATATTTAATAGTTTATCTAGTTGGGGTTCACATCCAACAAGTGAATTTAATGAAGGTAATAGTGATATAAATCGTTATTGGTCAAGCTCCTTTGCACCTGCACCTAATAATAACCCCATGGTTCTAATGTTTTCTCCCAATCAGGTTCCAATACCTTGGGTTCCTTGGAGCAATTTTAATGTTAGATGTATCCGCTCATCTAATATATCTAATTCTACTGCAACCCAATGCCCTGCGGAACATTGCTTTATCGATGAAAATGGCTATTGCAAGGATATGGATTGGCCAAGTTGCTTATCTGGATGTGCTGGCATTGCTAACATAAGTCCAGAAAATCCATCTGATTTCTGCAACTGGATTACTGGAGATGAATTATTAACATGTAGTACAAGCTGTGAAGATGACATTCTCCAAGAGATAGCAATATATTCCCATGTATGTACTGGATGTTTAGAAATAGAAACCGCTGATTCAAATACATGTGGAGAATGGCTAGAGCTTTTAGATCAAGATGGAGGCGAACATCATCTTGAAGAATGTGAACCTTGCGAAGGTGCACCTGGGTGTGGTGATTATTTTGATCCAAATGAATGCATGGACCATGAAGGATGTTATTGGATGGGATGGGAGCAAGGTCCGGGCTGTGGTGAAGATGGATATCATGATGAATGCATGGATTGTAATTGTGGAGGACCACCACAACCATGCTGGGAATCTCAAGGAGGTGATTGCTGTACTAATGCATATGATTGCTCTCCAAATGGGAATGCCATATTTGATTGTCAAGGTGTTTGCGGTGGATATGATTTTTCATGTTACGAGGATGTGACAACTGAAATTACAGATGGCTGCGACCTTCCTGATTCAGATATAAAAGGATTTTTGCATTTACATCCTAGTGGAGAAGTTTTTTATAAAAGTCCCTATGATATTGGAGGTTTCCAATTTAATGTACAGGGAGCAAACATTGCTTCTTATTCTGGTGGTGACGCAGCAGTCTTAACTGTATCTACTCTAGACGACATGTTAATGGCGTTTTCAATGACAGGGTCGTTTATTGAACAAGGCTGTGGTACATTGATAAATCTTACATTAGATGGTAATGCTACTGGACTTTTCGACATCATTGTTTCACAACCAAATGCACAACAAGCATATTTTGAATATTTTGATTTTGGATCTGACACAACCATAATAAGCGGTTGCATGGAAATAAGTGCATGTAATTATTCTCCATTTGCTACGCAAGATGATGGGTCATGTCAATATTTAGATTGCTCTGGTGAATGTGGTGGAGATGCAACCATAGACACATGTGGTATCTGTGATGGTGGTTGCATGGAAGAATGTGGATGTAGTGGAATGTGCGATGGAAGCACGGAAGATGAATGTGGTGTCTGTGGAGGTTCAAATGATTGTGTTCATTTCATTCCAGCCCATTTGGAATATTCAGAAAATCCATATCTTGCCATGAACATTTACGTTACACATGCTGCCCTTGAAGACATGGATTTAGAAGCAGGTGACGAAATTGGCGTATTTGATGGTGACATATGTGTGGGTTCTGGAATTTTGGATGGCACCTTAAGTGTTACTAACAGATTAGGCATTGCTGCATCCTCTCAAGATGCATCATGGCCTTCTAATACAGGTTTTACTTCAGGGAACACCATTCATTATAGATTTTGGGATGCTAGTGAAGAAATTGAATATGATTCCATTGAAGCAACTTACCTTAGTGGAAATGATACCTTTGTACAACAAGCGAGTTCATTTGTAGAATTAAATGGGTATTCATCTACGGATCAAGACATTGAATTATCCAATGGGTGGAATATCATTTCATTCAATGTAACTCCAGATGATCTTGATTTATCTAGTGTCCTAGCTGGAATCATTGCAGATAGTAGTCTAGTCAAAATACAATCAGAGACAGGTTCAGCAATGGAATACGTAGCTTTCTTGGCAAACATGGGGCTTGATCCTTGGCAAAATGACATAGGCAACATGGAAAATACTGAAGGCTATTATGCAAAAGTAAATCAAGCAACTACATTATCCACATCTGGATCCCTGGTTGACCTTCCTTTTGACATTGCATTGACAACTGGTTGGAACATCATTAGCTATCCTGCTCAAAATAGTCAAGATGCTATTTCTGCATTAAATGCTTTGATGGCAGAAGGAAGCTTGGAAAAAGTACAATCCGAAACAGGTGCAGCTTTAGAATATGTTGCCTTTTTAGATCAATGGATTAGTGGCATAGCTGACTTTGAAGCTGGAGAAGGATATTATTTGAAAGTCAATGCGCCAACTACTCTTACAATCAATGAAGGTTCTGGCATGTCTAGAACCATTTCCAATGATGAGAAATTAGATCCAATTCATTTCAA
>CAZQYT010000154.1:0-4130 GCA_964597475.1 uncultured bacterium
AATAATTCCCCAGGAGGGGGTAATATTTTGTTATTTAATAATAATCACTCGGAAGGATCTTCAGCTGTAATTGAATTCCAATCCCCTGTATCAAATAATGGATTTTATCCTTTAATTAATGATGAACCATATGGACCATATGATTTTATTTGGGTTTACCAATCAGATTTCTATTCACAAACTCATTCTGGAGCATTTAGATTGCCGAATGGAAATACTTTTATAACATCATTTATAGATAATAGAGTATTTGAAGTTGATCATGAAGGAATAATACAATGGGAATACATTGGTGAATTTGTTAACGTGCATAGAGCTATAAAATATACGGATATTTATTTTAATAATATCATTTTAGGAGATATAAATCAAGATGGTTTAGTTAATATTCAAGATATTATATTAATTATTACTATAATTTTAGAGGGTGATTTTTCATCTTTAGCAGATCTAAATAGTGATGATTCAGTTAATGTTCAAGATATCATTTATCTTGTTAATATTATACTATATTCATAAACTTATTTATTGACTACATCTCAAATCATAGATTTATCGGATGGAATATCTATTAAAACACAGGCTTTTTTTCATCAAAACATAAATAATTATACAGTACATGAATTGCTATCTGAAAATAACAGACTATGTTCAAAACAGATTGCAATACCAGAACAAATTCATTCTGAGAAAGTACAGTATATTAAGTATCCTGGTAATTATAATGAAGTAGATGGATTAATAACTGATAATCCCAAGATCGTTCTTACTCTTAAAGTTGCTGATTGTGTTCCAATATATTTATATATACCTGATTCTAAAATTTTTGGTTTAGTGCATTCTGGTTGGCGTGGAACGGTAAATGGGATTATAGAAAATACAATTGGTATAATCTCTGCAATGACAAAAGATATAAAAAATATACGGGTATTATTAGGTCCTGCTATCGGTTTTTGTTGTTATGAAGTGGGTTCTGAAGTTGCAGATAATTTTACAGAAGGAGCAAAAAGAAAAATAGATAATGGAAAGTGGCATATAGGATTACATGAAGAGATTGTTATACAATTAGTTAGTATGGGTATTTCTGTAGATAATATTAAAACAATTAATGTATGTACATTTGAGAATCATCAGTTTCATAGTTATCGTCGTGATGGTTTAAAATCTGGAAGAATGGTTGCGTTTATGGGGATGCAAAAATGAATATATTAGAGGCTCTTATTCTTGGAATTATACAAGGTTTAACAGAATTTTTACCTATTAGTAGCTCTGGGCACTTAGTATTAGCGCAACATTTCATGAATATTCATGAAAAAGGTGTACTTTTAGAAGTTATACTACATATGGGCACCTTAGGATCTATTATTTTTTATTATTATAATGATATAAAGAGTTTAATAATTAAAGCATTTAATAATATTGATAATGCTAGGTCATATATTATTTATTTAATAATAGCAACGATTCCTGCCGCATGTTGTGGCTTATTATTAGATGATTTTATCGAAAATAACTTCATGCCTTCTATAGTCTCAATTATGTTGTTTATAACGGGTATAGCTATAGCAAGTACTTATTTCTTTACAGGAAAAAAATCCAAAAATATTTCTATTCAAATAGCTATTTGTATCGGTTTAGCACAAGCTTGTGCTTTAATGCCAGGAATTTCACGATCTGGTCTTACTATCTCTATTGCATTAATAATAGGAATACAACATTATGAAGCTACTAAGTTTTCATTTTTTATGGCAATCCCAGTTTTATTAGGTGCGTTTTTTTTACAATTTGTTAAAATTATTAATTATAATCAAATTCAAATGTTACCACTTATTATAGGATTTTTTTCTGCATTCATTTCAGGCTATTTAGTCATTAATTGGTTGTTAGCTGTAATATCAAAGGGTAAATTCCACATATTTTCATTATATTGTTTTATGATTGCTATTATCACATATATTTTTATTAATTAACAAATGGAAAAAAATAAAAAGATTACAACTGGACAGATAATTCGTAGGATACGAGCTGGAGAAATTGCACCTGCATATATTCTTTTAGGTGGAGATCCTTTTCTTGAAGATTTTTTTATAAAGGAACTTTTTAAGGTATTTTGTAAAAAAGAATCTGCTAAGATATATTTTTCTATGGATCAAGATTCTGTAACAAATCTATTTGAGGAACTTTCATTAATCTCACTTTTTAAAGAAAAGAGGGTTATAATTGTTCGAGAAATTAAAAAATTAAGAAGTGAGAAGGGAAGAAAAGAATTAATAGAGTATATTAACAATCCTAATGACTATACTATTTTAGTTCTTATATCAGAAGAATATGATATGAAAAATAATTTTATAAAGCAGATAACAAAATCATCTGAAGTTATGGATTTTCGACCGCCTTTTGAAAATGAAATGAAAAAGTGGGTTAGTTATATTCTTAAAAGTAAAGGTATACAGATTACAGATTCAATTATTAATGAATATATTCAATTATATGGTGATTCTATTGCACATGTGATTAATGAAATTGAAAAAAGTTCTTTATTGTTTGGTAATAATCAAGAAATTAATGATAAAAATATAATTAATTTAATTGGTAATAATAGAGTATATCATTTGTGGAACTTACAGGATAGTTTAGGAAAAAAAGATTTAGAATCGACTTTTTTAATTATTGATTCGCTGCTTAAGAATGGAATAAAAATAACAGGCATGTTAGTTAGCATGGTGAATTTATATCAGCAAATTCTGTGGAAAAAAATGGGTAGAAAATTTCCTATTGGCTATACAGGTATAAATAAAATTATTACGTCAAGATTATCCTATTATAATAAAAACTATTCTTATGATGAATTAATAGAATTATTACAAGAGCTACGTAAGATTGACTTATTATCTAAATCTACACCTTTAAAGGATGTAGCACTTTTGCATCCTATTATAAGTAAAATTTGCAGTGAAAAAAAATATGTCTAATTACGAATTATCAGATGAAATATTAATTAAAAAATTTCAAGATGGAGATATAAGTGCATATAATCAGATTGTTTATCGTTATAAGGATCGGTTACTAAATTTTATTTATCGATTTTTAAATGATTTAGATAGATCAGAAGATTTACTACAAGATACATTTTTGAAATTATATACTCATAAAGATTCTTATCAAGAAATTGCTAAGTTTTCTACATGGTTATATACTATTGCTGCAAATTTAGCACGTACAGAACTTAGAAAATTAAAACGTCGTAAAACATTCTCAGTAACAGAGCTAAGTCGTGAAGACCGTGAATTTATAATCACTAGTAATGATGCAGACCCTAGTGAAAGTCATTTAACTAAAAGCTTTGAAAAAAAAGTTCAACAAGCACTAGCTAATTTGCCTGATGATTTTAGGACAATAATTATTTTACGAGATATTCAGGAACTTTCCTATGATGATATAAGTAAAATAGTAGAATTACCTCTAGGAACAGTGAAATCACGAATTAATAGAGGAAGATTGAAATTACAACAATTATTAAAGAAAAAAGGAGAAAATCCATACTGAATGAAGTGTTATGATTTTGAGTTAAATATATCAACATATATTGAAGGTGAATTAAAACAATCTTTGCATAGTCCTTTTAAGGAACATAGAGATGATTGTTCTAAATGTAATAAAAAATTTACAGATATTTCATGTCTTATAGACGATATGTCAAATATTAATCCAATTATTACATCGAATGATTTTATTGACAACCTTAATAAAAAGATTTATAAGATAGATAATAAAGGCTCATCAATTTGGAAAAAATTGATAGATTTTAGACCTTTTGGTTTTCAACCAATTCCTGCATTAGGTTTTTCTCTAGGTTTGGTTATGGTCGTTACCGCTTCATATTTTTTAATTAGCAGTGATGAACTTCCTAATATAGATATAAATAAATTATCTTCTAAAAACTATCAAGATAAATCATCGAGACAATTTAAACCTTCACTAGTAATTCCTCCAGAAAAAGGAACGTCTTTTGCAGAGTCGGACTCTTCTATTAAACCAGGTGTTAGTAAACGTTATAATAATAAGATTAAGTTGACTGGTGGAAATTAAGATCACAAACTATTCGGATTACTCTTCAATAAAGCTGTATT
>CAZQYT010000155.1:0-4109 GCA_964597475.1 uncultured bacterium
AAAACAAGCCAATATTACTTCAACCATTTCTATTCCACTAGGCAGACAAATAACAATTTTATCCTTAGCCTTAACTCCTAAACTCGTCAGTGATCGCGAATAAACTTTCACCATATCATGTATATTTAAATATGAATAACTTCTAAAACCTTCTTTTATGAATAATTTATCTGGATTTTTATTTATTTGATATTCAAGCCAATTCATAAATCAAAATTCTAATTTTAATCCTAACCCTGATAATTTGGATAAATTTAAAATTCCATTTTCAATCTTTGGAGTACTCATCTTTTCACTAAAAAATTGATCTGTTGCTAATCCACAAGGATCCTTAATTTCATTTGATGCGGCTAAATGAATGCAAGCCATTCGACCAATTGATGTTTCAAGTGATGAAGAAATTATGGATTTAATGTCATTTGACCTAGCAATTTCAATAATCTTACTTGACTCAACAAACCCACCAGAAACCATGGGCTTAATTACAAATACTTGCGCCAATTCTTTATCAATTATTGTTTTTACTGATTCAAAAGTTGTAATTGATTCATCCAATGCAATTGGTATTTCCGCATGACATTGAAGTTCCTCTAAATCTTCTAGATCATGAATAGGAAGAGGTTGCTCAATATAATCAATGTTAAATTTTTTCATTTCTTTACAAAACCGTATGGCTTTTGGCAAATCAAAAACCTCATTAGCATCTAAACGAAATAAAACTTCACTGCCAAATGATTCCGTTAATCCTTCAAGTAATTCAATTTCATCAAAAATATTACTAACTCCTACTTTGACTTTTAAAACCTTAAAACCATCTAAAGCCGTATGCATACCAAACATTCCATTAACTTCTATTGAAGACAATGAAGACTTATTTAAATATTGCGACATTGATATATTAGCTTGCTGTGATAGAATATCATAAATTGCCGTTTCAACTGCAAATCTTGCTGAAGGACAATCACTACAATGCACTTCTGCCAGCAATAATAATTCTTCCTCATCCACATCTTCATTTTTAACTGCATGGAAAAATCCCTTAAACACATAATAAACTTCATGTAAACTTTCCATGCTAAAACCTAAAAGCGGAGATGCCTCTCCGTAGCCCACATAATCTTCAGACATGATTTCTAACCAAAAACCTTCTCTATGATCATATTGCCCTTTAGAACTTTTCAATGAAGTCTTGAAAGAAATTGAAAATGGTTGACATTTAAACTGTTCTATTTTCAAATAATCAACCCTATTGAAAATAAAATGGCATAAATAAAAAGCAATCGAGCCGTCTTACTTAATAATATATTTAGATCTGAGCCAGTCATTTTAAAAATTTGAAATGATAAATTACATGCAATGGGAAAAGAAAAACATGTAAGCATTGTAGATAAATCATTTTTTTCTTTACACCAAAAATAAAAAGGTAAATAAAAAGGAATTAATATTAACAATGAATATTGAATTTTAGAAAAATATTTACCAAATCTTACAGCCAAGGTTCGTTTCCCAGAAATTTTATCTGCATCCAAGTCTCTTAAATTATTAACAACTAAAATTGCATTGGAAAGCATTCCCATGGCAACTCCCATCCAAATTGAATCCATGCTAATATTTCCACTTTGAAGATAATATGTCCCAGGGGCTGCAATAAGTCCAAAAAAAACAAAAACAAAAACATCACCCCAACCATGGTAACCTAAGGGATAAGGTCCTCCAGTATATAAAATACCTGAAATCATTGATGCCAAACCAATGACAATTATGGGAAAACCTCCTATGGAAAACAAATAAAAACCAATTCCTGTTGCAAGCATAAAAATAAACCACATTCCATGTTTCATTTTTTGTGGGGAAATTAAGCCAGATTGAGTCATTCGCAGAGGACCTAAACGATCTTTACGATCTGCTCCTTTTTGAAAATCAAATACATCATTTGCAAAATTTGTCCCAATCTGTATTAAAATGGATGCAAACAGCGTCATTAAAAATATCATACTATTAAAAACACCTTCATGGAATGAAAGCGCTGAGCCCATAAATACAGGAGAAATTGCTGCCGGTAAAGTTTTAAGCCTAGCTGCTATTAACCAGTTTTTCATTAATCAATTATCAAGGAAGTCGAGGAAATTTATCAAACTTGGGTTTTCGTTTTTCTTTAAATGCATCTCTTCCCTCTTGAGCTTCTTCAGTCATGTAAAATAGCATGGTTGCATCTCCAGCTAATTGCTGAAACCCAGCCTGACCATCACAAACTGCATTCAAGGCACCATTAAGCATTCTAAGTGCCAAGGGTGATTTTTCTAACATTTCCTTGCACCACATTACAGTTTCTTCTTCTAATTTTTCATAAGGAACAACAGAATTCACGAGCCCCCAATTCAATGCAGTTTCTGCATCATACATTCTACATAAAAACCAAATTTCTCTTGCACGTTTTTGCCCAATGATTCTTGCCATGTACGAAGCTCCCCAACCACCATCAAATGAACCAACCTTTGGACCAGTTTGCCCAAATTTTGCATTATCTGCAGCAATTGTAAGGTCACAAAGCATGTGCAACACATGTCCTCCACCGACAGCATAACCTGCAACCATGGCAACAACAGGCTTTGGCATATATCTAATTTGTTTTTGAACATCCAAAATATTCAATCTAGGGACGCCATCTTCCCCCACATATCCAGAATCACCTCTAATTTTCTGATCTCCTCCTGCACAAAAAGCATCTTTTCCTTCACCTGTTAAAATGATTACACCAATTTTTTGATCTTCTCGAGCTAATTTTAAAGCATCTTTTAATTCAAAAACCGTTTTAGGGCGAAATGAATTTCTTACTTCAGGCCTATTTATTGTAATTTTCAAGATCCCCTGAGAGTCACCCGCCCCACATTCATATTTTATATCTTCAAAATCTTTATTTTTTATCCAATTAATTTTCATTTAATTCCTCATAATTTTATCTATACTCAAGCAAAAAATTAATAATATTATGAAAAAATGCCTACTATTCCTTTTTTCGATCACTACAATTTTATACATTACTACTTCTATATTCCTTAATAAAAATAATTTAATAAACCATGAAACAAAACATACGAAATGAAATAAAAAAAATAAAAAAAACCATAATTACAACAAGACGTGATATTCATAAACACCCTGAACTTGCATTTAATGAGCTCCGTACTTCAAAACTAGTTGCAAGTAGACTAAAAAAAATGGGCATTAAAGTTAAAAAAAATGTTGGAAAAACTGGTGTAGTTGGCACTTTGAAAGGAAATGGAATAGGCCCAACAATAGCCCTTAGAGCTGACATGGATGCACTACCTATCCAAGAAACAAGTAATGTTCCTTATAAATCTATTAATAAAAATGTCATGCATGCATGTGGACATGATGGACACACGGCCATGCTACTTGGTGCAGCGGAGGCTTTATCTCAAATGACCTCTAAAATAAATGGCACAGTAAAATTCTTATTTCAACCCGCAGAGGAAGGACAAGGTGGCGCTCGCTATATGATAAAAGATGGAGCATTAAAAAAAGTAGATTTTGCTTATGGTATCCATCTATGGAATTATCAAGAATATGGGACTATCGGCGTCAAACCTGGCCCTATCAAGGCAGCTGCAGATATTTTTGAAATTACAAAAAATGGAATAGGAGGGCATGGGGCTACCCCTCAAGGGACCAAAGATGCAATCATCATTGCATCACATCTCATTCAAACATTGCAGACCATCGTAAGTCGAAATACAAATCCAATTGAAAGTACCGTGGTAACCGTAGGACAAATTAATGGAGGATATAATTTCAACATAATAGCGGACAAGGTTATTTTAAAAGGTACTACTAGAGCATATACGGAAAAAAATAGACAATTAATTAAAAAAAGGATGAAAGAAATAATTGAAGGTACAAAAAAAACTTTTGATGTGAAAATTACTCTAGATTATGAGGAGGGTTATCCACCCACTGTCAATGATCCAAATGCTGCAAAAAACCTATTAAATGCTGCAAAAAAAATAGTAGGAACTGGTGCAGGCAACCCATATCTATCAATGGGAGCTGAAGATTTTAGTTATTTTTTACAAAAAGTTCCTGGATGT
>CAZQYT010000156.1:0-4090 GCA_964597475.1 uncultured bacterium
AGCATATTCACTTACAGTCGAAAAAAATACAATTCTTCATGGGCAGATTCTCAAAGGGAATATTTGTATGCCCAAAGAAGAAATAGATCTAAAAATGTTTGAATTTGCTCAAAATTATTTAAATAAACACAATTATTTACAATATGAAATTTCTAATTATGCATTACAAGGAATGGAATGCAAACATAATCTTCACTACTGGAATTTAGATCCTTATTTAGCATTTGGTCCTGCAGCTCATGGATATGATGGAAAAATTAGATGGTGGAATGTTTCATCACTTGATAATTACATGAAAAAAATAAATACCAATCAATCTCCAATTGCAGAAAAAGAAATATTAAATGAAATGGAACACTTCAATGAAATAATATTTAATGGAATAAGGACTAATAATGGAATTGAATTGAAAAAATTGAACTCTTTTTCTAGTTATTCAAATGATTTCAATGCATCAATAATAAAATGGAATGATAAATTAAATATTTCCTCAAAATTCATTCAACTAAAAAAAGAAGCTTTTAAATTTGCAGATGAAATTGCTTCTGACATGATGAAAGTATCTAATTAAATAATCAAAAAATAAATTTTAATAACTCAACATGCTTGACACTCTGTAAATTCAATATACAATTATGGATGAAAAAATAAAATTAACTAAATTTTCAACTGGAGCTGGCTGAGCCTGCAAATTAAGCCCACAAGACCTTGCTCAAGTTTTGAGTAAAATGAAAGTCGATTTACCAAAAAATGCCATTGGCTTTGATACTTCAGAAGACTGTGCAGTTTTCCCTTTGGATGAAAATAATTTTTTAATTCAAAGTGTAGATTTTTTCACTCCAATTGTAGATGATCCTTTTATTTTCGGACAAATAGCGGCAACTAATTCACTTTCAGATATTTATGCCATGGGTGGCACACCATTACATGCATTAAATATCGCAGAATTTCCATCAGAAGATTTACCTTTAGATATTTTATCAAAAATATTTGAAGGTGGATTAGATATTGTAAATAAAGCAAAAATACCCATACTTGGAGGGCATACAGTCAAAGATGCTGTCCCAAAATATGGACTTGTCGTTACAGGCAAAGTAAATAAAAAACATCTAACACTCAATTCAACAGCAAAGCCTGGGGATAAATTGATCCTAACAAAACCTCTTGGTACTGGCATAATATCTACTGCCATAAAAAAAGAAAAAGCTCATGATTCAATCATAAAAGAAGCAATAAAAACAATGAGTCATCTAAATCTAGGAGCTGCAATAGCCATGAATGAAATTGGCGCAAATGCATGTACAGATGTTACCGGTTTTGGTCTTTTGGGGCATCTATTTGAAATGTGCAAGGCAAGCAATGTTTCAGCAACAATTAATTTCAATCAATTACCCCTAATTCAAGGAACGTTCGAACTTGCCCAACAAAATTTCATTCCAGGTGGAACTAAAAAAAATCTAACTTTCATTTCCAATGAAGTTTCTTTTTCAAATAATATTTCTCAAGAAGAAAAATTCATAATGGCAGATTCTCAGACTTCTGGTGGGCTACTCATTTCAATCCCTGAGAATAAAGCCCAAGAACTTCAAAAATCACTCAATGAAAATGACTGTATGACAAATATCATCATTGGAGAAATAAAAAAATTAAATGAATTTTCAATTTACGTTGATTAATGGAAAAGGTGACAAACTTAACCAATAATTTTGAAATTAATGCAATTGGCAGATTCATTCCAGAACGATCCAATAAAGATATTCCCTTATTTTTTTTTGCTTATTGGATAACAATTACTAATTTAAGTAATAAGACAGCACAACTGTTAAATAGATATTGGCACATAACTGATGGTGATGGTAGAATTAATGAAATTAATGGTGAAGGAGTTATTGGTAAACAACCCTACATCAAGCCTAATGAAAGTTTTAAGTATAACAGTTTTTGTCCATTACCTACAAATTTTGGATTTATGAGTGGACATTATG
The DNA here is from genome assembly GCA_964597475.1 of uncultured bacterium. Taxonomy (GTDB): domain Bacteria; phylum Fidelibacterota; class Marinisomatia; order SCGC-AAA003-L08; family D37C17; genus JAYZCM01. The sequence goes on from CAZQYT010000156.1 coordinate 1,986, forward strand.
AAATGATTGATGAAAAAAAACATAAATTTAAAATCATCATACCCCAATTTTGTCTTTCTTCCCCAAATTCTGCAAATTAATTCATGAAACAAATCTACTTAGATAATCAAGCAACAACCCAAATTGATCCTAGTGTATTATCTGAAATGTTACCATGGCTTAAAGAAAAATTTGGCAATGCTTCAAGTCGTAATCATTCATATGGATGGGAAGCAAATGATGCAATTGAAATTTCAAGAGAAGAAATATCAAATTTGATTGGATCTTCTAATCAAGAAATTTTTTTTACAAGTGGAGCCACAGAATCTAACAATATCGCAATACAAGGAATTGCTAATCAATATAAAAATGAAAAATCACATATTATAACTCTGGCAACTGAACATCCTGCAGTATTAGATATTTGCAACTATCTTAAAAAAGAAAATTTATCCATAACAAAGCTACCCGTAAATAAAGATGGCATTTTAAATATTGAAAAATTCAAAGCATCAATTCAACCCAATACCATTCTTGCATCAGTCATGCATGCAAATAATGAAATTGGAGTAATTCAACCAATCAAGGAAATTGGTAAAATTTGTAATGAAAAGGGAATTATTTTCCATGTTGATGCCGCACAATCCTTTGGAAAAATACAAATAGACATAAATGACATGCATATTGATTTTTTATCAATGTCAAGTCATAAAATATATGGCCCTAAAGGCATAGGCGCATTATATAAACGCAAAGGAATTAACATTCAACCATTAATGCATGGCGGTGGACAAGAAAATGGTATTCGCCCTGGAACACTGCCCATACCAAACATAGTAGGTTTTGGAAAAGCATGTAAAATATCAAAAAAATATATGGAAAAAGAGCATACAAAAATTTCCATATTACGAGACAAGCTTTTATTGTCAATTCAAAATGAAATATCTGATTGTACTATAAATGGAAATCTAGAAAAACGATTAGCTGGTAATCTAAACTTGTGTTTTAATAATATAAATAATGAAGCATTAATTGCATCAATGCCTAGTATAGCATTTTCCAGTGGTGCTGCTTGCGCTAGTTCTAAAATGGAAGCTTCACATGTATTATTGGCATTAGGTCTTAGCAAAAAAGAAGCTTTTTCATCAATTAGATTTGGAATTGGCAGATTTAATAAAGAAAAAGAAATAGAAGAGGTGACAAAAAAACTTAAAACAAGCGTTGAAAAATTGAGAACTCAAAGATTTTCTTAATCATGATGAAATTTTGCATTTATTTTTCAAACCAATAATCAATTTTAATCATAAATGTTTGGGAACGTAAAATTTCAGTCCACTCCCTTTTTACATTATATGCCATAAAATCCTCCATGCTACTCAAACTATCAAAGGGCATGCCATTAACAGATTTATTATTTGAATATACAAAATATATATTTGATCCTTTTATGTAATTCCATTTAAGTATTCCATTAAACATAAAACTCGTATATTTAGAATAAAGACCTAGATAATAATTTGGATCTACATATGAATAATCTAATTGTTCTTCTTCACTAGTATAAACCGGACCAAAACCATTTCCAGTTGTCCAAGCACCCTCACCTAATATATAATCACTATCTTGAATATATCCTTCAGTTTCAGAATTTATTTCATTCTGATCATATTCAGAATAGGAAGAAAAAACATCATGATTGGAGAATATTTCCAAATACCCTTCTACACTTAATTTTCTACTAACATTAAATAAAGTTTTAAAAGTAAAAATATTCATTTTTCTTTTAAGATCTGAAAAAATATGATGATAACCATCATGTTCATATAATGATTCAATCCAATGATACTTCTTTGATAATTCATAACGATCATATGATGTTGAAAAAGAAATATGAGGATTTGGCCTGAAATTAAATTCCAAGAAAAACCCCTTTTCAATGTCATTTCTTTCATTATCAGCATGACTAAAAGAAACAGTAGCCCAAAATTTTCTATATTTATCTGAACTTATATTTAAATGATATCCCAATATTTCGGGAATTATTATATTAGGTCCATATTTTTTATTTTCAATATCATAAATTATTTTTCTATCATCAAAATGTTCAAAAATCTTATATGCCCCAC
>CAZQYT010000157.1:0-3156 GCA_964597475.1 uncultured bacterium
AACCAATTCCATCAAAATCAGTGCCATCTCCATCTTCATCTAATCCTATTACATCTCCAAGTCCGTTTTGTGAAATGGCTCCATCAATTGCATGCCATTCCATATATAAATCTGCACAATCATTTTCATTTGGAGCAATTGATGATAAATTCCCCTTCAAAACATAGCCTCCCGCATGACCAGGTAAAGGATCTCCACCATTAACAATAGTCCCATCAGCTAATTTTATATCAAAACAATTCCCAAAATCATCACATGCAGTTGGCTGAACTGGAGTTGAAGGAAAAAAGTCAAACACAGTCGATTGAGATAAAGAAGCACTTCCAGCAATCTCACCGCCATGCAATAAAGGATCATTATAACCAATTGGAATTCCATTTTCAGCTACACCTGCAGTAGGGTTTTCATCTGGAATATATCCAAGAATATTTGTTGATGGAATTATTAATCCTCCATCTAAATTAGAAGAATATAATAAATTATCTGTAATGGGTAATATTGAAATATTTGAAATGCATTCATCATTCAATTCCTCAGTAGGGTAATAACTACCTTCAGAAATCTCACCAGACCCATCCTCATTGAAATTAACATTTAAGATCACATTAAGCGCTTGGGCATATAAATGTCCATAAGGTCCTTGATAAGTTGTTTTGTATACTTCTCCTGCATTGAGATCAAAAACAGGCATTTCAACACCAAGCCCATCTATATCTGATACTTTAATTGTCGTATCATAACGTGCTATATTCTGATGGATGATATATAATCCATATAATTGATAACTTCCAGCTATATCTTGCGACATTAAAAAAGACATAGTAAAGATTAATAAATATTTTCTCAACAGGTTCCCTCCTTATACATATAATAAATTTAATACAAACCTATCGAAGAGACAAAGTTTTAAACACTAAGTTTTATGAATTTTAAGCATATTAGTACTTCCACTAACACCTATGGGAGCGCCTGCTGTTATTATATATTTGTCACCTTTATTCAGATATCCCTTTGCAACCAATAATTCTGACGAATAATCAAACATGCTATCAGTATCAATAAATGAATCAATCAATATAGAATTAATACCCCATATAAGAGATAAAAAATAAAAAACACTCTCTCTTGAACATAAGGCAACTATTTGTGCCTTAGGCCTATATTGAGCCATTTGCATCGCCATCTTACCACTTTCAGTCATTATTACAATTGTATCAAGGTAAAGATCATCTGCTAAATTCATTGCAGCATGACATATTGAGCTTCTATGATTATTTTTCAAAGCACTATCTCTACTAATATATCTATTAAAATTTTGTAAATCAAAATCCATTTCAACAGAATTTGCAATGTCGCTCATCATTTGAACAGATTCTATCGGAAATTTACCTATGGCAGTTTCTCCAGAAAGCATTACAGCATCAGCACCATCATAAATTGCATTTGCTATATCATTAACCTCTGCACGAGTTGGTTTTGAATTTTTTATCATTGATTCCATCATTTGAGTAGCAATAATTACAGGTTTTTGTTTTTTCAAACATTCATTTACAATTTTTTTCTGCAAAATAGGCAATTCATGAAGAGATATCTCAACGCCAAGATCTCCCCTGGCAACTAAAATACCATCAAATTTTGTTATGATTTTCTTTAAATCATTAATTGCTTCTGGTTTTTCAATTTTAGCAATGATTGGAATATTAGATCCATGCAATTCAAGTTCTTTTTTAATTGTATCATAATCATCTGCAGATCTAACAAAAGACATTGCAAGACAATCAATATTAAAATCAACAGCAAGTTTAATATCTTTCAAATCTTTTTCAGTGACAGACGGTAGTTTCAATTTCACTCCAGGAAAATTTACACCCTTACCAGATGTAATTTTCCCTGAATTTTCCGCCATTACTTGTAATTTTTCTTTCTTAAAATCAATAATCTTAAATGATAATTCTCCATCATTTATTTTCACAACACCATTATTCACTATGGATGAAAAAGTTAAAGGAATATTTAATGGAATTTTACATCGCCTATATCCCAAAGAATAGATCTCACCTTCTTTAATGGATATGTTTTTTTTTCTATTTAAATTGCCAACTCTGATTTTTGGACCACATAAATCAAACAGGATTGCTATTGAAAGATCCTTTTTTTTTGTCTCTTCACGAATATTATAAATAACTTTTTTTACATGACTTTTATTAATTCCATGAGACATATTAATTCTAAATACATTTACTCCAGAAGAAATTAATTGTTTAATTTTATTTTTGTTAAAAGTTGCAGGCCCTAAAGTTGCTATTATCTTTGTTTTTCTCATATACATAAAATAGAGCAATTAATGAAATTAGTTATAAAACTTTTAAAAAAATAAAAAAATCACGAAAAACGATATTATTGAATCAGTCAATCTAATTAAATTCACATTAGTTTTAAGAATAGAATTTACAAGTTAGGACCTTTTATAATGAAATCAGCAAAACTCACCATAGACAAAACAATATTTGAACTACCAATCATAAAAGGTAGTGAAAATGAACTCGGAATAGATATTACAGAATTAAGAAAAACAACAAACCACATTACCTTTGATCCTTCTTATGCCAATACAGGTTCATGCTCTAGTGACATAACGTACATTGATGGTGAAAAAGGAATATTAAGATACCGCGGTTATCCAATAGAACAATTAGCTGAAAACTCAAGTTTTGTTGAAGTCATTTACCTATTATTAAATGGTGAACTCCCTAATAAAAAAGAATTAAATACATTTAACAACGATTTAACATACCACACATTGATCCATGAAGACATGAAACGTTTTTTTGATGGTTATCCAATGAATGCTCATCCTATGGGAGTTTTGTCATCAACAGTTGCGGCATTATCAACTTTTTATCCTGCTAGAGTTGATGGAGATATTCAGCTCAACATAGTTCGCCTTTTAGCAAAAGTAAAAACATTAGCTGCCTTTGCATACAAAAAATCCATTGGACAACCATTAATATATCCAAAAAATGATTTAGGTTTTGAAGAAAATTTTCTACATATGATGTTTGCTGTTCCATCAGAAGATTACTATGTAGAGCCTGCCATGGCAGATGCAATGCGACTTCTACTCATACTGCATGCAGACCATGAACAAAATTGTTC
>CAZQYT010000157.1:3166-4083 GCA_964597475.1 uncultured bacterium
CAACTTCAACAGTTAGAATGGTAGGAAGCAGTAGAGCAAACTTATTTATTTCAATTGCCGCCGGAATTGGCGCACTATGGGGGGCACTTCATGGAGGAGCAAATCAAAGAGTTATTGAAATGTTAAAAATGATACACGCAGATGGTGATGATTATCAAAAATATGTAAATATGGCAAAAGATAAGAATTCTAATTTTAAATTAATGGGATTTGGCCATCGTGTATACAAAAACATAGATCCAAGAGCAAAAATATTAAAAAAATCTGCACATAATCTTTTATCAAAAATGGGAATTGATGATCCTTTACTTCAAAAAGCAAAAGAGCTTGAACAAGTTCCCTTAAAAGATGATTTTTTTGTTTCAAGAAAATTATATCCAAATGTTGATTTTTATTCTGGAATAATGTATAGAGCTCTTGGGATACCAACAAGGATGTTTACTGTAATGTTTGCACTTGGCCGTCTACCTGGATGGATAGCGCAATGGAAAGAAATGAGAGATGCTGACAAACCAAGGATTTACAGACCTAGACAAATTTATACAGGTCAAACAAAAAGAAACTTCATTCCTATAGAAAAACGATAAATTTTTATTTTTCATAACTGAAAGGAAAAATAGTTAATGGCACGTAAAAAGATTGCTTTAATTGGTGGTGGCCAAATTGGTGGAAATCTTGCTCTCTTGGCAACACAAAAAGAATTAGGGGATGTAGTTATTTATGATATTCCTCAAGCAGAAGGAATGACTAAAGGGAAATCATTAGATATTATGCAACTTAGACCTCACGATGGATATGATTCAAATCTAACAGGAAGCAGTGAGCCTGAATCATTAAAAGATTCTGATGTAGTAATAATTACAGCCGGTATACCAAGAAAACCTGGAATGGATAGAGAAGACCTTTTAGAAATCAAT
>CAZQYT010000158.1:0-4079 GCA_964597475.1 uncultured bacterium
GAATTGGTTTTACATTCACATCCAGTTGCACCAGGGCAAGGGAGGTCAAATCCAGGGTCATCAATTTTGTCACTGTTTAGATTAACAGGCCATCCCCCTTTATAGTTATAACTTGGAGTAATGTTTTTTTCAGCAAGAATATTATTTGTTGAAAATAAAATTATAATTATGGAAAAAAAGAATTTCATTAATTATTCCTTTTAATTATTTTTTTTGTATAAATATTTGAAAATTGTACATCGAATCTAACTCACTCAATTGGTTAATTTTTATAAAAATTATTTATAATTTTATTTAATTTAAAATTTTAATTATTGGAACATGTTGTAAATTATGGTGTTAAAAAAGTAACTCATAATAATTTGAAAGGAGGTAATCATTTGAAAGTTGACAAACGAAGTTATGATTATACCTCTGGTAAGCTTGTTTGAATTCTAAGGTATAACTCTAGAACTTCAAGTCAAGGATAAGATGACTCTACATCTATCCAGAAGATTAAAGGGCAGAATTTATTCTGCCCTTTTTTATTTCAAAACAACAGCCCTCAAAACTAAGAGATGGTTGAGAGGGCTGTGCAATATTGTTAGGATTTTTTTTTCAGCCGCGAAGCATTATGGTGACTAAGCCTTAATGTCTTCTACCTAACAATTAGTAAAAATTACAAATGAATGGTTGAAAAATATCATTATATATTTATGATTTTTTCTTTATACTAATTATTATTAAAAAAATTATTAAGGTTATTAATAAAAGATTATTAAAATATTTTTCTTCATTGAAAAAAATAAGTTATATTATTTCTTATTAAAAAGCCTTCTGTACTTTAGAAGGCTTTTTAATTCATTCTTTATTTTGCGCAACATGGTTTTATGCAATTAGCTCCACAAGGTTGTTTTGCTGTTTGCTTTGAAACTTGACACGGTGCTGTTTGCCCTGATTTACTACAACAACTTGTTGAACAATTTGACTTGCAACAAGTTAGGCTGATGACAGCATATGTAAAAACAGCTAAAAATGCAAATTTCCATATTAAATTCAATTTATCTTTTAGGTCCATTATAATTCTCCATTAATTATTGAGGTGCAAAATTAAAAAAGTTTTAAATTGAATTGTAGTTGTTTATTTTATTTAATCAATATTTATTATTATTCATTCCACTTATGAATGCAATGAATAATGCCAATTTAAATGATGTGAGCCATGAAATTTCTCTTGCAATTAATCCTTGCTCAACTGCTCCTGGGAATAAATCAGGGATTGTCCATGCCCATAGCCATTTTATTATTATGAATGCTAAGAAAAATACTCCAGCCATTAATGCAATGGCCCCAGGTATGATGGCTAATAATGATTTATTGTTAGATGAAAAATTAAATTTCATTTTTTAATTCCTTTTATTTTACTTAAGTGTCTTTTTTTGTAAGCTTTTTTACCATTATATAGATATTGATTATTTTCAATTATAATGTCCGCATTACGAATAATGGCTAAATCACTAATTTCTTTATTAGGAGGTAGTTTTTTAAAACATTGTATGATCATTTGTCCACTTGTATTACCAAATTGATCTACATTTTCAATTAAAATTATAAAAAATTTAAAACCCATTTCTTTAGTAAGTTCCGCACAGCGAAGTAGATAGTATTCTTTTTCAAAATTATCAAATTCTAAATCTTTTACAAAGTTATAATCAATCCAAAATGTATTGTTTGAGAGTTTTCCTATTTTGGGACCATATTTTTCCCCCATGTTAAATCTAAACCAATTTTTAGGACTAGCTTTATATTTATATATGAATTTTTTTGGGGGATGGCAGCCAATAAAAAATAGAATTATCAATAAAATGATTTTTATCATAGTGAAGTTTTAATTAAAATAATGAGCGAATGAATTTCCCTATTAGTTTACCTAAATTAAATATTGTAGGTGATGCAAGTATTACCAAAATAATAATTAGATAGTCTTTTTTATTCATTGAATTTCCTCGCTAGATTTTAAATATGTTATAATTTACAGAGTTTTATGTGATACATGGATTAAATTGTATTAATTATTATAAATATCCAAATAGGAATTATGGTTGCCCAATAACCAAGCATCCAAGTTAATCCAATCATTCCGCCCCAATGTTTTAATTCGTTACTTATTATTTTTATTTGAAAAGATTCAATTAATTCTGCTTTAAACATTTTCCATGGCATAACAGATGTAATGTTATTGCTTTGTTGTAGTGTTGATCTTGATTTTATACTTTTTAGATGAAAAAATTGCCAAGGTAAATATATGAATCCAAATAATAGGTTGATTTGAATTAATAGAATATGTTCATTTGTTGGTTTTATGATTACAAATAGAATGATATTTAAAATAGTATTTAAAATAAAAATAATTGCCCATCCCAATTCTTCATAAAAATAAAATTTTTGTATTTTTGTCAAGATTGCTTGCCAAACAAATAATTGTGAAGTGACAACTTGTATTACCATCAACCAAGATAATAAATCTATAATTGGAATGTGATTTATATTTAGAAATCTAATAAGATGGCTAAATTGATAAATATATGCAATTTCTGAAAAGGTTGCTAAGAATCTTGTAAAGAAAACTGATGAAAAATAAGAATCGTGTAATGCTGTACTTGTTGTATAATGGATAGGATAAAAACATCTAAATGCTGATACGATAAAAAAAATTTGTGCTGGAATGAGAAAATTGGCATCTAAATTTTTTAATGATGGGTGTAATGTTTTGCTAAAAAAATATAGATTTAAAATCCCACCTATTTTTAATAGCATAAAGAAATATTTTTGTATGTGTTTATTTAAATTTTTGTATGCCAATATGCCATTATAATGAATGCAGCTTGAAATGGTAGCCTCCCCCATGCAATTAAGGGTGTTGTATTTAATGCCGCGCCATGTGTTTGAGCGAGATATATGTTTGCAGGGAAAACAGCAATTAATAAAAGAATTAAACCCCAGCCCGCAATACGCCTAGTTTTTTTAAAAACAAGTGATATCCCTAAAATTATTTCAAATATGCCACTTAGATATACTAATTCCTTATGTAATGGTAAATATGGTGGCATTATTTGTATAAACCATTCCACATTTGTAAAATGCTTAATACCAATTGAAATGTAAAAAATACTCATTAAATAAATTGAAAGTAATTTAAATGTCATGAGTTATTTGGGTGTTACATTGACAGCAGTTGGTCCTTTTTCATTGTCTTCAACTTCAAATTCAACTTCTTGATCATTAGATAATGTTCTAAGTCCTAGTGAATTTTTATTAATGCTGCTTCTGTATACAAATAAATCTGCTCCTCCATCAGATGGAATTATAAAGCCAAACCCTTTAGAGTCATTAAAAAATTTTACGATGCCATGTTTAATTTCACTCATGATTTATTTAGGTTTTCATAAAGTTTAGAAAAATAAAAATTTGAGGGGTCATTTATTTCAAAATCATATATGCTTTTATTTTCATCATCAGCTTCAAAATAAAAATGGAATTTACCTCCTAATTTCAAAAGATTAATTAAAGTGGTTTGATGTGTAGTAGAAATAATGTCACTAATTATTACTACATTATTTTCATGTATTCCTCTAAAATTAAAGTCAATATCATTATTATTATGCTTAATATTGATTTTATACTCAATAGGTTCTTGCATGGATACTTTTATTGATTCTTTATTATCATTTTCATATAATTTTATACCGATGGCTTTTTCTTTGATCATTATTTTAACTTTAAGTAGACTTGTTGGAGTGTTTTTACGATGGAATGTTCCCAATATGGGATTTATATTGGTAATATATCCTACATCGGTAGGCTCTTTTAATTGATTTACAAAAAATTTAACTTCCCAAAATGGCAAGTCATTCTTTTTTTGTTTTGTTTCATTCGTATTGTTGCATCCAATTATAAATATTATTAAGAATAATATTTTTTTCATTTAACTATTTTAGATTTATTTAAATAAATCTCAAAAACTGTTTTTGCTTCAACTTTTTCTTCAGAACTACATGTGCCATTTACGGCAGCCATTAATTCTTTTAATTTTAATGAAT
>CAZQYT010000159.1:0-4056 GCA_964597475.1 uncultured bacterium
GAAATATTTGTCCGCTTATACAATGATGGCCTCATATATAGAGGAGAGCGAATTATAAACTGGGATCCAAAAGGACAAACAGCCCTTTCGGATGAAGAAGTTATACATAAAGAAACAAAAGGCAGCTTATGGCATTTTCGCTACCCATTATTGAATGGTGATGCACATCTTATAGTTGCAACTACAAGGCCAGAAACCATGCTGGGAGATACGGGTGTTGCTGTAAACCCAAAAGATGAAAGATATAAAAATTTAATTGGAAAAACTCTACTCTTACCTATTGTAAAAAGAGAAATTCCTATTTTTGCTGATGAATATGTAGATATGGAATTTGGTACTGGCTGCGTAAAAGTTACCCCCGCTCATGATCCTAATGATTTTGATATGGGACAAAGACATGATTTAGAATTAATAAATATTTTTCATCCAAATGCTACATTAAATGATAATGCCCCCAAAGCATATCAAGGCTTAGATCGTTTTGAAGCTAGAAAAAAAGTGGTAGAAGAATTAGACTCTTTAGGACTTTTAGAAAAAGTTGAAGAGTATGAAAACTCTGTTGGGCATTCCGAGCGAACAGATGCAATCGTAGAACCCTACCTTTCCAAACAATGGTTTGTAGATATGAAACCAATGGCAAAAATGGCATTAGAAGTAGTACAAAATGATGAAGTAAAAATTTATCCAGAACGATGGGTAAAGACATACAATCATTGGTTAAAAAATATAAAGGATTGGTGTATTTCACGTCAATTATGGTGGGGACACCGCATCCCTGTATGGTATTGCAATAATACTGATTTAAAATGCGATAAACCTATAGTAAGTATAGATAAACCTAATGTCTGTCCTGCTTGTGAATCTACAGATGTAATACAGGATTCTGATGTATTAGATACTTGGTTTAGTTCCTGGATTTGGCCCTTTGCAACTCTTGGATGGCCAGAAAATACAAAAGACTTGAAAAAGTTTTTCCCTACACAAGATCTAGTAACAGGTCCTGACATTATATTTTTCTGGGTAGCTAGAATGATTATGGCATCTAAATATTTCTGTAATGATATCCCCTTTTCTAATGTGTATTTCACTGGAATAATCCGAGATGCAGAAGGTAAAAAAATGAGCAAATCTCTAGGAAACTCTCCCGATCCTTTAGATCTATTTGATAAATATGGTGCTGATGCAGTACGTGTATCCATATTAATGATAGCTCCTCAAGGATTAGATATTTTATTTTCTGAAGAACGCCTAGAACAAGGCAGAAACTTTATGAACAAATTGTGGAATTCTGCTCGTTTTATACTTATGAATATAGATGGCGAAATGCCAAATAGTTTAGATGCTATCAATGATGATGATTTAGATTTTACAGATAAATGGATACTTTCAAAACTACATCGTACTATAGAGGAAGTAAATCATTCTTATGACGCTTATAAATTAAATGAATCCATAAAGCGTATATATGATTTTACTTGGGCAGATTTCTGTGATTGGTATATTGAGTTTGCTAAAACTAGATTTTATGGAGAAGATGAAAAAGATCGAAAAATTGCTCAAGCTGTATCTATCCATGTAATGAGGGAGCTCCTAAAACTATTACATCCTTATTGCCCATTTATTACAGAAGAATTATGGGCACATTTTAAAACAGAAAATAATACTATGTTGATTACTACAAAATGGCCAATTAGCAATCAAAATTATATTATAGATACTATTGAAGATGAAGTAGAAACACTTATGAATGTAATATCCGCAGTACGCAATGTTCGAGCTAGTTTAAATGTATCCCCAGGGAAAGAAGCAAATCTTACCATACGTGGGAAAGAAAAAATTTGCAATTCACTTAAAAAATATGAAGGGTACTTGCAAAGATTAGCAAAACTAGAAAAAATACACCTAGGTGAAAAAGAAGAAAAGCCGCCAAAGTCTGCTACTGCCGTAGTAAAAGGACTGGAACTTTTTGTCCCACTGGCTGGTCTTATTGATATCAATAAAGAAATAGAACGCCTAGAAAAACAAATTGAAGATATGAATGGTCGACTTAGAGCTGTAAATAATAAATTGCAAAATAAGAATTTTGTTGATAGAGCTCCAGAAAATATTATCAGCCATGAACGAGATAAACAAAAAAATTATGAAACAGATCTTGCGAAACTTCAAGATAATCTGCAATCATTACAAATTTGATTTACATTAATTATTCATCTAAATACTGATGACTTCAGAAACTACCTATTATCAAACAAACTTAGATACAGACATTACCTATTTGAAAGGTGTAGGACCCCAAAGAGGAAATGCTCTTAAACAATATGGTGTAGAAAATGTGGGGCATCTATTATATCACTTCCCTAGAAGATATTTAGATAGAACAACTATACAATATATAAGAGACACCAAAATCGGAGAAGAAGCTGTCATCATAGGAAAAGTAGACTCTTTTGGAATGAAACAGGCTCGAAAAAGACGTTATTTCCAAATGCTTTTAAATGATCCAACAGGCTACTTAACATGTGTTTGGTTTAATAGTATATCATGGATTACTGATAAATTTAAAGAGGGAGATACAATTGCAGTATTTGGAAAATTAGAATTTCATAATGGTTTCCAAATCATACATCCCGAGTTTGACATTTTGGAAGAAGGTGAAGATCCCGTAAATACAGGAAAAATACTTGCCCAATACCCTTCCACTGCCCCACTAAAAGCAGTAGGATTAGATAGCAGAGGTTTCCGAAAAATCATCCAAACTGCATTAGAACAAATATCTAAGGATATAACAGACTATTTTACTCCTGAGCTTAGAAAAGAAGAAGGTCTTTATATACTACAAAAAGCACTAGATCAAGTGCATAATCCAGATAATGATAAAGCATTAAAAACAGCTATCTATCGTTTAAAGTATGATGAGCATTTTTTTTTGCAACTTCTTATGGCGCTTAAAAAACAAGCTAGAGAAAATAATACTGGACGTATATTTTCTGATAGAGGAAAATTTGAAAAAGACATTTTCGAAAAACTTGATTTCACACTTACAAATGCACAAATTAAAGTACTTCGAGAAATACGAAGTGACTTAGCTAGTTCTAAACCTATGAATCGATTGATAAAACTATTGTAGCTGTTTTAGCAACAGCTATTGTTTTAAGTCACGGAGCACAAGCAGCCATTATGGCCCCTACAGAAATTTTAGCAGAACAACATTATCGAAGTTTTATACAATTTTGTGAACCTGTCGGAATCAGAATTGAACTGCTCACAGGGAATCTCAAAAAAACAGAAAAAGATACTATTTGCAAAGATTTAGAAACAGGAAAAATCCATCTTATAGTTGGCACTCATGCACTTATTCAAGAGAGTGTAAACTTTAAAGATTTAGGTATAATAATTGTAGATGAACAACACCGATTTGGTGTACAACAAAGAAAATTATTAATAGATAAAGGATATTCCCCTGAAGTACTTGCCCTTACTGCAACCCCCATCCCTCGCACCTTAGCATTTACCATCCATGGTGATATGGAAATTTCTATCATTGATGAATTACCAAAAAATCGTTTACCTATTATTACTAAAGTAGTGGACCCAAAACGTATGAACAAAATATATGATTTTATGAAAAATGAAATGGATGAGGGTCGCCAATGTTTTGTGATTTATCCTATCATTGAAGAATCCGAAAAAATGGATTGGAAAGCTGCAGATACTGGATATAAATACTTAAAAGAACAAGTATTCCCAAATTACTCCATTGGATATATTAATGGTAAAATGAAAAAAGAAGAGCGTGATACACAAATGGAAGCAATGTCTAATAATAAAATTCAATGTTTAGTTGCAACTACCGTAGTAGAAGTAGGTATTGACATCCCAAATGCAACGATTATGATTATCGAAAATGCAGAACGATTTGGATTAACACAGCTACATCAACTTCGAGGTAGAATTGGTCGAGGTTCTAAACAGTCTTATTGCATATTAATACAAAATGGACAAAATCCTGATTCTAACCATCGTTTAAAAATCATGGAATCTACATCGAATGGTTTT
>CAZQYT010000160.1:0-4044 GCA_964597475.1 uncultured bacterium
CAATATGAATCATCTTGAAATCCTACTTCATTTTCAATGCATTCAGGATAAGGTGGACATAAATTATTATTATTAATCCAAAAATTTAATAAATCTAAACCTGAATGAATGATACATATCTCTTCTGGAATTTCTCCAGATAATTCATTAGAAGATAAACTTAAATAAGTTAAATTAGTAAGATTTCCTATCTCAGGAGGTATCTCCCCGGTTAGTTGATTAGAATGTAAATCAAAATAAGTTAAATTAGTAAGATTTCCTATCTCTGATGGTATCTCTCCGGTGAGTTCATTAGAAGATAAATACAAAATAGTTAAATTAGCAAGACTTCCTATCTCTGAAGGAATTTCCCCTGATAATTGATTATTTGATAGCCACAATTCATTTAAATTTATCTGACTCCATACTTCTAAAGGAATTTCTCCTGATAATTGATTATGTGATAACCACAATTCATTTAAATTTATTAGATTCCCTATTTCTGAAGGAATTTCTCCAGTTAGTTCATTGTTATTCAAATTCAAATAAGTTAAGTTTATCAAATCACCTATCTCAGGAGGAATCTCTCCAATAAGAGAATTAGACGCTAAATTCAAATAAGTTAAATTTATCAAATTACCTATCTCAGGAGGAATCTCTCCAATAAGAGAGGTGTTCGGTAAATCTAATAACGTAGTATTCTCAATTGAATAGCATGTATCCCATATCATTATTCCATCACCACCACATACACCACATTCATCAGTATCATTAGTTGAACAATCAGGCTCTAAATCATCATCATTTGTCACCCAATTATCAGGAATAAAAGCATTGCAAAGATCATAACCATCTCCAAAACCAAAGCCATCTCCATCAGAATCCAAATAAAAGATTTCAACTTCTGCTGATCCACCCCATGTGCCAGCACAATCCTCTACACAGTCATTGGAACTGTCATCGTCACAAGTTCCACACTCATCTTCATATGCATCACCATTTGGTACACCAGCACAATCAGTACAAGAACTGTTGTCACCACCACAAACACCACACTCATCATTAGCTAGATCTGAACCACACTGATTATCACAACCGGAAGGACCAGGTTGATTTGGACCACAACCCTCATCGCAAGAAGAATTGTCGCCACCACATACGCCACATTCATCATTGGCTAGATCTGAACCACACTCGTTATTACAGCCAGAAGGACCAGCTTCACCACATCCACAACCAAGATCTACATTCCCATCACAATCACACTGACCGTCAGCTATTCCATCACCTCCACACACGCCACACTCATCATACGTCAAATTTCCATCCCAAGTACCTGCACAATCAAAATATATTGCATCAACTTCAATACATTCATCCATATCTACATTGGAATCTAAATCATCAAAAAGAATGTCAATTGGTAATGCATCCCAATTAGAAATTTCCAAATCATTAAAACACAATACTGCAGATCCATCTTCTCCATTTTGATCTTCAAACTCAATGGTAAACAATGTACCAATTCCTGAAGATATTCCTTGAGATGAAGTAGAAACTCCAAGAATGATGCCATCATCTTCATTTATTTCCACAATGATATCTTCAGAATAAGCATCATGCAAAGTAATGCCATCTACAGTCATTTGAAAACCTGGAATATCATGATAACTTGCATAATTGACATCCAACTTACGCATGTAATCATCACCTTGTTGAAAAACGCTTACATTTCCAAATGACAATGTAATCCCATTCCATGAAATTTCATGGCAATCACCCAATGAAACATCATTAATTTCTGACAAATCTGTTCCAATTATTTTTATTGTATTGGAATTAATACAAAAAATAGATACATCCTCAGACAAATGATATTGCAACGATGCAAAAACACCTTGCGTATATGCCGGAATTGATGGATTCTCTGGTGATGCATCAAGAGACAATCCAATAATATAACCATTATCAGAAATTTCAATTACACTAAAAAATTCACTATGTACAGAAATAACTTCTAGTCCATCAATATTTAACTCAAATCCTTGTACGTCAACTTGAGTATCAAATAATAAGTCAAATGAGCCATGCTGCTCATTGACATTTCCAATGGAAAGTTGAAATTCTTGCGAATAAATAAACGCAAAAATCACAAGAAATAAGATGATATTTTTAACTACATTTCTCATAATTTAAAAAATTCAAAAAAGTTAGATAAAAAATAGGGTATTTTCTTGTGACATGGATCACAATATTCAAAGAATTCGTGACCATCATCACAAGATTAATAAAATTAAAATTCTGGAAGGAAAAAACTTTAATTGGTATGTTGGTGTCATATTCATCCATCACATCTACCTCACTTTACCAATTTAAAATTTCTATTTTATTAACATTACTTTCTGAGTAATTAAAAAATTATTCGCTTCAAACTTTATAAAATACACGCCACTTGAAAATGAATCAGCATTCCATGAAACTTCATGTAACCCTGACTTTACAATACCTTGATATAAAATGGAAATTTCTTGACCATTTACATTAAATACACGAATGTTAACATCTGATTCCATTGGAAGTTCATAATTAAAACCAACAATTGGATTGAATGGATTTGGGTATGCATTTCCAACATTAATTTTAGAAGGAATTTCATTTAAAGCCATATCAATATACCCATTAATGGAAGCAGCATTAATTTCAATGATTTCAAATGGAATATTCGAACTAATCATTTCACCTGGCTCATCTACAATGATAACACAATGAGACCGGCCATCCTCAACAGGAGAACATTCACTAACAAAAGATTTTTCATTAAATATTAAATATGGAATTCCATCTGACTCAAACTCAATGATTAAATCCATTGCAATGAACCCCTCACTATCATTGATGATCAAATAGTCATTGAAAGAAACCTTGGCAGTCTTAATGTCATTAATGGAACGACTTACCATGTCTCCTTCAAGAATATCATTTAAAATTAGTACTAAATCATAAATATTAACATTACAATCATCATTAATGTCAGCACGGCCAAATTGTTCACAATTAAAATCATGACTTAAAACACCAACAATGTAATATACTACTGATAATAAGTCTTGAATATTTACAACACCATCAATATATACATCTCCTTCTCCTTCAACACACTCATCAGAACAATCATCTATGCATGAATCATCAGTAGCAACATCTTCAGGACAGTAATCTGAACAATCCAAAACCCAATTTACAGGAACTTCAGATGAACAATATTCAACAATTAAAACATCAGAGCCAAGCCCATCACCATCGCCATCATAACAATAAAACAAATTAACAGCATCACCATATGGAACACCAGCACAATCAGCACAAGAACTGTTATCACCACCACAAATACCACACTCATCATTTTCTAAACTGCCGCCCCATTCACCAGTACAATCTTGCACACAATCATTGGAAATGTCACTGTCACACACACCACAATCATCTAATTCAGCATCACCATCACAAACACCATTACAATCATGAATGTTTGATTGACATGCATCATCTACATCATCATTATTTGGAGCCAAACCACTTAAATCTAAACCATTACAAAAAAGCTCCCCTTCATCATCAGAGCCAAACCCTAATCCATCTCCATCAATGTCAGGCCAAAATATTAATTCCTCTGCATCACCATCACATGTACCCATGCAATCATGCTCATTTGATTGACATTCATCATCTTCATCACTACAATCAATAACATAACCTGTAGGGATATTGCAAGACCATGCCATGTCATTTGGGTCACCAAATCCATCATCATCAGAATCCAAACAAGAAACAAGTAAACCAGGTCCTCCACAAATACCACAAGGATCCGTATCATTTGTAGAACAATCTGGCTCTAGGTCATCATTATTTGGCACCCAAGGTGTTTCTACATATGCATCACAAAACAAACTAGATTCACCAGCGCCAAGACCATCACCGTCCAAGTCTTGCCAATAATCCATGATAACTGCATCACCATCACATACGCCTGCACAATCATGCCAATTTGATTGACATTCGTCATCT
>CAZQYT010000161.1:0-1838 GCA_964597475.1 uncultured bacterium
AACAATTTCTAAAAAAAATCTCATTAATGAAAATATAAAAAATAATATTTTTGTAGTTGGAGATGTAATGTATGATATTTTTAAACAATTCAATCCACAGTTTAAATCAGATAATAAATATAATGATTATGTATTATTAACTATGCATAGAGCTGAGAATACAACACCTGAAATGCTAATAAAAAGATTAAATCAAATTTCAAAATTGAACTTAAAATTCATTTACCCACTTCATCCGAGAACAAAACAGATAATAGAAAATAATAATATTTTATTGCCTAATAACATTAAAACTATTGAGCCATTAAGTTGGCTTAATTTAATGAAAATAGCAAATCATGCAAAATTTATCATTACTGATTCCGGTGGTTTACAAAAAGAAGCTTTATGGCTAAAAAAACATTGTATTACAATTAGAAATGAAACAGAATGGCTAGAAACTATATTACAAGGAGTTAATCATTTAATTACTATTGATAATGAAATCACAATACCTGATATTAATAAAGGTGATTTTTCAAATCCATACGGAGATGGAAATACATCAGAAAAAATAGCTAAAGTAATAAAAACAAATTTAAATATTTAATTTTTTAATGAAATATTTAAAAAATTATATCTTAATTATTCTAAGCCTTTTATCCATTTTTAGAATAATCTTTTATTTACTATATAATCCAGATATTTTCAATTTTAATAATTTAATCAATTCAATGATACAAGGCTTAAGATATGATATAGCATCATTATCATATTTAATAGTTCCTTTTTGGATTTTATTATTACTTCAAACTTTTCCTAGTAAAAAGAAAATAAATAATATAATTCATAGTATTACTAAAAATTATTTGATTTTTTTAATCATAATAATCACCATTTTCTCAATAATTGATATTGGCTTTTATTATGAGTTTAAAACTAGGATTAATTACTTGGCAATTGAATATTTATTGTTCATTGAAAATACAATGATAACAATAATTAAAAGTTTTCCATACAATTTTCTTTTAATATTAATGATAACTACAATTATTTTCTCTTTATTGATTTTAAAAAGAATAATGAAAAAGATATTATTTGAAAGATATAAATCATTTAATGCATGGGGAAGATTTGTAATACTAACATTTCTATGTATTGTAATTGGCATGAGAGGAGGCCTTCAAAAAAAACCAATTAACTGGTCTAATGCAAATATTACTGAAAATAGATTTACTAATATTTTATCTTTAAATCCTATTTGGAATTTAGGCATGACAATTCAAACTGCATTTAAAGAAAATTTTTCAAATAGATTAAGTTCAATTAATATTAATTTAAAAGATAGTCAAAAAATAGCAAGAAACTCAACCCAAGAATTAAATAATAATTTTTTAAGCGATAATTATCCTGTTTTAAGAAAAACAACATCTACGAATCTAATTAATAATTTTAATGTAGTGATTATCTTAATGGAATCATTTGCAGGAAGCTATATTGGAAAACTTGGCAATAAAGATAACATTACTCCTAATTTTGACAAGTTAACTAATGATGGTGTCCTTTTTACAAGAATGTTTTCTACAGGAACTAGAACAAATAGAGGACTTGCAGGAACTTTATTATCATTTCCAGGGTTACCTCGTTTTAAATCAATTTTAAATGATGCTTCAGTAGATCAAAATTTTTCATCAATAGCTAATATTTTAAAACAAAAAAAATATGATACATTTTTTTTAGTGGGAGGAAAACTAAATTATGATAATAGATATGGTTTTTTTCTTGGACAAGGTTTTGATAATTTCTATGGGGAAAAGGATTATAAAAATGTTTTTAAAACCACTTGGGGTATTGCTGAT
>CAZQYT010000161.1:1848-4036 GCA_964597475.1 uncultured bacterium
AAAATCATTTAATATCTTAAAAAATACAAGAAAACCCATATTAATGAGTATTTTAACTTTATCTAATCACCCAACATATGAATTTCCAAAACCAAATAATTTTGTTTCAGTAACAGATGAAATCAAACATCAGAAACGTTTTAATGCATTTAAATATTCAGATTGGGCATTAGGTCAATTTATGGAAAAATGTAAAAAAGAACCATTTTATGATAATACCATTTTTGTAATTCTAGGTGACCATGGAATAACATCCACTAAATCACATCAAAATTCATCAATGGACTTAAGTGCATATTATATACCTTGTTTAATAATTTCGCCTAATTTAAATAAAAATATTAATCATCGCGTTGCAAGTCAAATAGATATTATACCTACTATTTTACATTTATTAGGTGACGAATTTATTCATAATTCATGGGGTAAAAATTTATTTAATGAAAAACAAACTATGGATTTTGCAATTGTAGCACCATCAGGATTAAATCATTTAACAGGTATAATTTCTGATGAATTTTATTATATCAATAATTTAAATGTAGATAACTCTAATGAATTATATTCAATTTCTAATATAAATTATCGTCTAATAATAAATCGAATTTCAAAAAATGATACTATTGAAAAAAAATTGAGACAAAAATTACTTGGAGTTACTAAATCTGCATATAATGCATTAAGCTCATATAAATGTGGCATACTAAATGAAAAATAAAATTATTGCATTTATCCCTGCAAGGGGGGGGAGTAAGGGTATACCTAATAAGAATATTAAAAAATTTTGTGGGAAACCACTTATTTCACATAGTATAAAATATGCATTGAATTGTAATCTTATAGATGAAGTTATTGTTTCATCAGATAATAATAAAATAATAGATATTGCTAAAAATGAAGGTGCAATAGCAATAAAAAGACCTTCTGTATTAGCTACTGATACATCAACGACAGAAAGTTCCATTTCTCATTATTTGCAAAATATAAAAGAGAAACCCAAAATAATTGTATTATTACAAGCAACAAGCCCCATTAGACCAAAAAATTCCTTAGATATTGCTTTAAAATATTTTATGAAAGAAAAATTCGATTCATTATTAAGTATATGTCCCACTCATCATTTTTTTTGGAAAATCAATAATAATGATACTTTACCTGAATATGACTATATGAATAGACCTAGGAGGCAAGACTTACTACCTAATAAACAACAATATATTGAAAATGGTTCTATTTATATTTTCACAAATCATCATTTTGAAAAAACAAATAATCGTTTAGGTGGTAAAATTGGGCATGTGATTTGGCCAGAAGAATATCAAATTGAAATTGATACTCCACTAGACTTTTTAATTGCTGAAACAATATATAAATCTTTAAATATTGAATAATAAAAAATCTAGTATCCCATCTTTTTTTCAAATTTTATTAATCTATTTTGGGAGTTTATTATTACTATCTGCCTCATGGCGATTGATTTTTTTATTAAGTAATTTTAATAGTTTAAGAATAGAAAACTTATTTTTATATTTTCATTCTTTTTGGATTGCTATAAGGCTAGATGCAGTAATTGCATCTTATTTTTCTCTTCCATTCTTTTTAATAATTATTTTACCATATATAGGATGGCAAAATCCTTTCACTAAAAAAATATTATTTATTTATGTGATAATAACATATTTAATCTATTCATTAATTGCAGTTATTGACATAGAATTTTATAAAGAATTTAATACGCATTTAAATATACTTGCTTTTCAATCAAATGCCTATAGTAAAGAACTTTGGCACTTTGCATTCAATAACTATCCTATTTTTTTATATTTTTTATTAATATCATTAATTGTTTTCATTTGGATAAAACTAATTAAAAAACAATTTTTAAAACTAACTATTATTAATACTTATTTTATTAAAAATATTATTTTCTTTTTCATTAGTTTTATATTAATTGGCACATGCATTAGGGGAGGATGGCAGGAACGGCCTATTGATTGGGGACATGCAATGTTTTCTGAAAATCATCTTGCTAATCAAATAGCTT
This sequence comes from uncultured bacterium, assembly GCA_964597475.1. GTDB lineage: Bacteria > Fidelibacterota > Marinisomatia > SCGC-AAA003-L08 > D37C17 > JAYZCM01. The sequence goes on from CAZQYT010000161.1 coordinate 3,893, forward strand.
TAAATCCTCTTTTTAATTGGGGACGATCAATTATACAATTAAATTCAGAAAAAAATATTTCTAAACTAATGAATTATATGGATAATGACTTATCATTATCTATATCAAGGGAATTAATTAACTCTAAAAATGAATACTATATTG
>CAZQYT010000162.1:0-4018 GCA_964597475.1 uncultured bacterium
AAAAATATGTATTATTGTATTTGTTTTCTAAGGCTATTTGTGCAACGGAAATTGGCTATGATACTATTTATTTGTTAAAATTTGATAATCTGAAGAATGATTTTCCTTATTCTCATATGGAAGAAGCATTGCCAGATTTAATAAGAGAAAATTATGAATTTCGTCAAGATTTAACAATTAAGTACATTGAAAATATTAATCCGAATATTGAAAAGTATGCCCAATCTAATGAAGATTCAGTCAAGGCTATTATAATTAATGGTAGGTTTCAAGTAGTTGATAATAATTTTCACATAGAATATGAAGCGTATGACATGGGAAGTTGGCAACAGCTTATAAAGCGTCATTTTTTTTGTCCATTACATGATGTGGCTTGTGTATATGATGCGTTTATTATTTCAATGGAAAACAATCTTTCTCCTTTTCTGGTTGATAGATTAGATATTGAAAGTACCATCATGGCATTGGAAAAGGCAGAAAAGGAAAATATGAAAACTATTGATGCAAAAGAAAATTTAAATCAAATGGAACATGATAGTGATCATTTTTTTATCGAAGAAAAAAATCACAGAGAGTTTAACATAAAAGACATAAAACCGGAAATAATTAAAAGAAGTGATTCACTTCAAAATTTATCAAATATTTTATTGCAAGTTCTTAATACTCCTTATGAAGTATTTATTGGAGATATGGAAATAGAATTGCATGATATTAATTTGGCTTCTTATAAGGTAAAGTTGCCAATTAGATATTCCATGATGAATATTATAAAACAAGAATTACTGGCAAGTTTGCCTTTAAATAGTTATTTAAATACAAATGAAGAAGTAATTTTTCAATTTTCTAGTGATGATTTTATTATTGATGATTATTTTAAAGAAAATATGGTTCAAACGAAATTTCAAAAGTTTCCCGTCATATATTTTTTGGATAAAGTTGGTCAACCTCAATTTATTGCCATTGATACATGGTTAAGGAAAGATTTATTTGAGAATGTTAAGATTAATGATTTACCTGTTTATGTTGTAAATGAATTTAGACCATTATTTTCAATTACTTCAGGGATTGAAAATGTTGAACTTTCCATCAATACTAGAGTTTTAGATTTAAGGTATGACTTTTTAATTCCAAATGAAAACATGGATGATTATGTTAAAGTAGTAGTAAAATTCATGCAGAAAGATGAAATAGAAAAACTAACAGAAAGATGAAATGAATAAAAAATATATAATAATATTTATTTCTTTATTTTCAATTAGTTTGGCAAATAATTTGCATTTGCCAAAAATTAATTTAAAAGATTTAAATAATAAAAAACAAAGTTTGAATCAATATCGTGCCTCTGGCCCACTATTACTAAATTTTTGGAATCTTGCTTGTGAACCTTGTAAAAAAGAAATGAAAGAACTCGATAAAATTTATGTTAAGCATCGTGAAAAAGGATTTGAGTTTGTTAGTATTAACATAGATAGCCCTCGAAGTATGGCGAAGGTTAAATCATTTGTAAAAAGTCAAAAATATTCTTTTACTGTTCTTTCAGATCCAAAAGCTTCTCTTTTTAGAAAGATGGGTGGAAAAGTAATGCCTTTTGTCATAATTGCAGACAGTTCAGGATTGATAATAAGTCGGCATGTTGGATATAATCCAGGCGATGAAAAAGAATTAGAAAAAGAGATCCTCCATTTGCTTGCAATTCAAAATACAACGTTAGATTCGATTCTTACTCAAGAAAAAACCATTATTGAAAATGATTCTTTAAATATTCAAGAAGAATTAGATTTAAAGAATAAGTAACGTTGCATATAATTTATTCTATTTTAATTTTAGTAAGTAGTTTATTTTCTCAAATAGACATGAATTATTCATATGAAATGCAATATGGTGATGGAAAAGAGGTGAGAAAACAAATTACTAATGATCCTATCATAGAAGATTATTCATATTTTCAAAATATATTAGACATAAATACACATATCGGTGAAAATATCTATGTTTTTACTCAATTTGAATATAGTAAACCACCCATTTATGGGTATAACAGAACTAGTTTGGATAGTACTATTACATCATTTTATATGGAATTTTCAAATGATAGACTTAACATGAAAATTGGCGACCAATATGAACTTTATGGGAGAGGGTTAGCGTATTATTCATTTCAAGATCAAAATGTTGATTATGATAATAGTGTAATGGGTGTTTCTTTAGGTTATTATGTTAATGAAAATTTGAAATTTTCAACATTGTTTGGCTCTAATGATCATGCATTTCGTTCCAGTCCTACAAATCGACAAACAGATTATGAGTTTGAAACTGATGTGGGACTTGGTGTGATTGATTATGATAGTAATTTGCTAGGATATTTTCAGAGTGTTCTATTAATCCAAAGATCAAATTTATCTGCAGATTTATTAAAGAATATTTGTTATGATAGTCGTGCCGATAGTGATGAAATAAGTGAATCATTTTCAGGTCCTTGTATAACATTATTAACAAATGATGAAGTAAATGTGAAAAATTTTAATTTAAATTGGGGGTATTTATTGGGTCCATTTGACATTTATCTAGATAAATCATGGATTTATTATGATAAATTGCTTTCTGATGAAATCTTTGGTTCCAGATTTTATGCATCCATTTACTTTGATTTTTTTGGATCTGGCATTACTTATGAACATAAAAATTATCATACTCCATTTCTTTTAAAATCATTATCTAATCCTCCCATTGCATATAGAGAGGGTAGTTCAATTTTAGCTTCTAGAAATAGCCATTCCATGAATTTTGGAAATGAAATTGGACATCAAATTGAAATTAATAGAAATATTGGGGGTGATTTAAATTTAATTGCTAATTTATCCATGTCATATCGCCATAAAGGGAATAATCAGGAATCTATTGATTTCAAGGATATTTTATTTATGAAAGATGATGGAGAAACTCAAGCATATTATCCATTTCGTCAAGCATATTTAGAATTAAATGGTTGGACTTTATCTGATCAATTATATTATAAGATTGGTTTGGATCATTTTATGGATTATACTAACATTGAAAATATTACAGCCATAACAGTGCCGATACAAAGTGTATTGGAGTGTCAAAATGGAAGTTCATTAACTATGTATCTAGAAATACAAAATAAAATAGTTGATAAACTTGGTTCAGAATTTGAATATGATAATCAATATTTATCGTTAAGCTATAGTCATAAAGGGAAATTAATTTTCACTGGTTTTTTTGATCAAGAAATAAAAAATGATAAATCTAAGCAATGGCTTGGTTCTGATGTTTCTTGGAAAATAAATACAAAATCAATGGTTTCGCTTTTTTATGGATCTCAAAAAGGTGGCCTTGTTTGTGCAAACGGAATCTGTGCAGAACAGCCGGGTTTTGAAGATGGAATGAAATTGACGCTTAGAACCTTATTTTAAGAGTTACATTTTGATACACATTCTTTAATGATGATTTATTTATATTTATAATGAAATATTGTATGAGGAATGATATGAAAAGTAAAATTTTATTTATGATTAGTTTTTTATTTGGGCTTAATGCTCAAGAATATTGTGCTGGAGAGCAAATTAGTTTGACGCACCAAAATCAAACTCAAGAAGTATGCGCAGGTTTTGAAGATTATTCATCTGGAGATGATTTTAAATTGGCAGATTATAATGGTGAATTAAACGGTGGGAATTATCATGTAATTTTCATTGACATGTCTGCATCTTGGTGAGGAACTTGTTGGAGCTACGGGGTTCCCGCAGTTGATGCTTTAGAAGAAGAGTTTGGTGAACAAGGTGTAAAATTCATAGCTTCATTGACAGATCCTGGTCAGCCTTATTCATGTACCCAATGGCAGAATGGTGGCATAAGTGGCATGCCTTTGGTTATTGAAGATGAAAACTTTTTTAATTTATTTCATGATTCATGGAGCGCCTATCCTACTTTTGTTTTAATTGATCATACCATGACTGTTAGAGCAAAGCCTTGGACATTGGAAAGTAATTCAAATACT
>CAZQYT010000163.1:0-1201 GCA_964597475.1 uncultured bacterium
GTGGTTGCTTTAGTACAATTTATCATACCAGAAGAATCTGCAAGAGAGAAAAATGCAACAAAAATTATTTTTAATTATGGTAATGGTATTTTTAAATACATGGCGGATGGTAAGGTTTCTGGCATTCAACTAGAAGTTTTTGGAGATTATTATATTAATCATGATTATTTACCTGAGGGTTGGCTATTACATGAAGGAAATGGAATGATTCTTTTATATGGATTGGATGGTTCTAATTTGGCAGGTGATGTTATTTTTGAATACTCAGGTGAACTTTATTTGAAGTCAGCAATTGTATCAGATGGTATTGGAAACTCCATTTCAGTAGATGCTTATACAGTCCCTGAAAACCATGCTTTATTGCCAGCTTTTCCTAATCCATTTAATCCAAGGACAACTTTAAATTATACTGTATTTGAATCAGGCATTGTTGTTATTTCTGTGTATGACATGCGTGGAAATAAAGTTGCATCTTTATTGAATGAGGAAAGAAATCTGGGTAATCATTCCTTGACATGGAATGCTGAAGATTTTAGCAGTGGAATGTATTTGATAAAAATGTTCTCAAATGGTTTTGAGAGTAATCAAAAAGTTGTTCTCTTAAAATAATAAACCATTCACCTTTTTAATTTTAATTAAAAAATAAATTAAACCATTTCCCCTTGGTATGTAAATTACATATACTACCAATTAGAAAGAAATTAATCATGATTGGTAAATATTTGGAAGCGAATGTGACCCTGGTGGGCGCCACGGCCTTCAAAGCCGCTGTTCCGGGTTAAACTGGAAGGTGGGTTCGATTCCCACACGTTTCCGCAATCGTCATATAGGGCATTTTATGTTAATGCAAGAATCTCATTAATGTCCTATTTTCATTGATAACAAAATGACATTTATTCATTTATATGGTATTAAATTTTATTCATGATTAATGAACAATTATTCAATGATTTTTTAGCTTTGCTTCCAAAAATCATTTTTTCCATTTGTATATTCATTGCATTTTGGTTTTGTGGCATGGTTTTTAAAATTCTTATCATGAGAATGATGAATAAAAAACATTCTCATGCTAATATTTCCAGTGTCCTTGCAGGAATTGTTAAAAACATCATGTTAATCTTAGGTTTGATTACAGCGCTTGGCACCTTAGGAGTTAATATTTCAGCAATAGTGGCTGGTCTCGGTCTTACAGGTTTTGCAT
>CAZQYT010000163.1:1211-4014 GCA_964597475.1 uncultured bacterium
GAGCCATTTAAACTTGGAGATATCATAGAAGTAGAGGGAAAAACTGGAAAAGTAGTAGACATTAACCTGCGTTACGTAACAATGGAATCTGAAGAACAAAAAGTATTAATTCCAAATTCCATTTCTGTTTCTAAAGTAATATCAGTAAAGACATGAAGTGCATTATAAATCATGACAATTGATCAGATAGCAATTTCCATTATTATCATGACAACTTTTTCTTTATTTATTTGGGGAAAATTGAGATATGATGTGGTAGCCATGATATCCCTTTGCATGTTGTTTATTTTAGATGTCATGTTGGGAGGGGAAGATTCTCATTTAATCATGAATCCTTCTGATGTTTTTTTAGGTTTTGGTCATCCTGCTGTCATTACTGTCGCAGCGGTTCTCATTATTAGTCGTGCATTAAGAAATTCAGGTGTAATAGACATGCTTTCTAGATTAATAATGCCACTATCAAAGAATAGGAATATGCATATATTTAGTTTAAGTAGTCTGGTATCTATTTTTTCAGGATTCATGAACAATGTAGGCGCCTTGGCATTAATGTTGCCCGTTGCCATAAAGACTTCTTTAAAACACGGACGATCACCTAGTATTATTTTAATGCCATTGGCCTTTGCTAGCATATTAGGTGGAATGATTACAATGATTGGTACTCCGCCTAACATAATCATTTCAACTTTAAGGCAAAGTCAATACATGGAATTGAAAAATCAAGCAATGCTAGATGCTTCTTCTCAAGCTGCAAAGTATTTTTCCATGAAGGGCATAAATGTTCAGAATTTTCAACCGGAACCATTTGGGATGCTTGATTTTGGGTACGTGGGTGGCTTGATTGCAATAATTGGAGTACTCTTTGTTACGTTAATTGGTTGGCGTTTGATTCCTGAAATAAAGAAGGGGAAAGCTAGAGGAGAATCGTTATTTTCAATTAATGATTATGTTACGGAAATTAGAATCCCTGAAAAATGTAGTTTCATTGGAAAAGAAATTAGTGAAATCAAAAAGATGACTGATGAAAAACTTGTTCTTTTAAATCGAATTACTGTTGATGAAACACTTTGTTCATTTAAACAGAGTGAGATTATTCAAATAAATGATAGGTTCCAAATTAAGGCAGATCCTGTTAATTTAAAATTAATAATGGATCAACATGGTATTAGATTAATCAAGAAAATGAGAGAACGCATTGATAATTTGAAAGATGATACTACTATTTTTAAAGAAGTTTTAGTCATGCCAAATTCTCCATTAGTTGGCCATGGTAGAACTTATTTTCGAAGAAGATCATCTAATTCATTGATTTTAATGGCCATGTCTCGTCAAAATGAACCTATTAAGGAGAGGTTGGCTGATGTTGTTTTTAGAGTTGGTGACGTATTATTAATTCAAGGTAGCCTTGAAAACATGAATACGAATATATCCATGCTTAATTTGGCACCTTTAGAGCACAGAGAAGTGCAAGTTGGAGTTTTTTCAAAAGTTACCTTGGCTTTGTCAATTTTCATGGTTTCAATCATAATTAGCATGCTTGGAATATTGCCTGTAACAGTTTCTTTTGTATGCGCTATCATGGCTTTCATGTTTAGTGGAATATTATCAGTTAGAGAATTATATGATCACATTGATTGGCCCATCATAGTTTTATTAGGTGCGATGATGCCAATTAGTGATGCGTTACAAAGTACGGGTATAACTGAAATAATTGCCATGATGATGGTTAACATGACGCAAAATCTACCAATTTGGCTTATATTGTCAATTATCATGGTTATTACAATGTGCTTATCAGATATAATTAATAATGCAGCTACTGCATTAATCATGGCTCCCATATCTTTTGGGATTGCCATGGCAATGGGTATAAACCCTGATGCATTTTTAATGGCAGTGGCAATTGGTGCGTCATGTGCTTTTTTAACACCCATAGGGCACCAATGCAATGCATTGATTTTAGGTCCTGGGGGCTATCGTTTTTCTGATTATTGGAAAATGGGGCTACCATTAGAATTGTTAATTGTAATTATTGGAACGCCACTTATTTTATATTTCTGGCCTTTATAAAAAAACCCCATTAAAATGAGGTTTTTTATAAAATAAAAATTGATTAGTCAAGTTTATTGTTTATATCTATTTCTATAAGCTTCAACTTTACTTTCCATCTCTTCTACTAATTCTGCAGCTCTAATTGCTTCATAAATTGCTTGATCTGCCTTTATTTTTGACAATAGGCGTGCTGTTGCTGCATGTTCATCAAACTCCACTAAAACGAATGCATGATATATTTTAGTGCCCTCACTATTTTCAACTTGAATTTCTCTTTTTACTACTTTGACATTTTCAAGTTGATTAGATATGATATTTTCTTGTGTAGTAGAAAATTGATCGAGCAATTTTGATTCAGAACCCATGCCCGTTTCTTCTTGAATACGTTTTGTATATCCTGACCATTCTGATTTTATCATTTGAGATAAATTCGTTACAGCTGCAACTCTTGCCTTATCTACAGCTAATTGCATGGATTGGCTAGTTCCATCAGCAGCTTCATAAATAAAACCTTCTTTTATGGGATTGTTTATGTACCAATCAGGTACATTTTTTAGTGTTTTACGTGATGCTTCTGGTGAAAGGTCTGGGCCTGATTTTGAACCGCACCCAATTAGAAATAATGATATTAGCATAAATATGGAATAAAAAATTCTTTTCATTGTATCTCCTCTTGTTTAAGAATTAAATAATAATAAAGTTTAAAAGTTCCTTTATAATTTAAGTGTTTTAATTGACATGAAATGAAAAT